>JBOICR010000066.1:0-8945 GCA_050740195.1 Nevskiaceae bacterium
GGCTGATAGACCTTAACGGAATCTCGCTCATGGCAAAAAATGCGTTTTATGCTCAGTCGGGCGGCGTCACGGCCGTCATCAACGCCTCGGCACAAGGCGTGCTTGAAACCGCGCGCAAGCACACCGACAAAATCGGCAAGGTGTTCGCCGGGCGCAACGGCATCATCGGCGCGCTGACCGAGGACCTGATCGACACCTCGAAGGAATCGGCCGCCAACATCCGCGCGCTGACGCAGACCCCGGCCGGGGCCTTCGGTTCGTGCCGGTACAAGCTCAAAGGATTTGAGAAAAACCAGGCTGAGTATGAACGGCTGATTGAAGTCTTCAAGGCACACGACATCGGCATCTTTTTTTATAACGGCGGCGGCGATTCGGCCGACACCTGCCTCAAGATCAGCCAGCTCGGCGCGAAGATGGGCTACCCGCTGCAGGCGATCCACGTACCCAAGACGATGGACAACGACCTGCCGATCACCGACACCTGCCCGGGCTTCGGTTCGGTCGCAAAGTACACGGCCGTTTCGATCCGCGAAGCGAGCTTCGACCTCGCCTCGATGGCCAAGACCTCGACCAAGGTGTTCATCCTCGAGGTGATGGGCCGGCACGCCGGCTGGACCGCTGCCGCCGGCGGCCTCGCCGCCGAGACCGACGGCGACGGCCCGCAAGTCATCCTGTTCCCGGAGATCGTGTTCGACGAGGCGAAGTTCCTCGCCAAGGTCGACGCGACGGTGAAGAAGGTCGGCTGGTGCACGATCGTGGCGAGCGAGGGCCTGCACGCGCCGTCCGGCGAGTTCCTGTCCGAGGCTGGCGGCAAGGATGCCTTCGGCCACGCCCAGCTTGGCGGGCTGGCGCCGCTGCTGGCGAAGCTGCTCAAGGACAAGCTGGGGCTGAAGTACCACTGGGCCGTCGCGGACTACCTGATGCGCGCCGCGCGCCACATCGTCAGCAAGACCGACCTGCAGCAGTCCTATGCCGTCGGCAAGGCGGCGGTCGAGCTCGCGCTCAAGGGCAAGAGCGGCGTGATGGTCACGATCGACCGCATCAGCGACAAGCCGTACCGGTGGCGCACCGGCGAAGCGCCGCTCGAGAAGGTCGCCAACGTCGAGAAAAAGATGCCGCGCGACTTCATCACCGCCGACGGCTTCCACATCACCGACAAATGCCGCCGCTACCTCGCCCCGCTGATCGTGGGCGAGGACCTGCCACCGTTCAGGAACGGACTGCCGCAGTACGTGAGGCTGAAGAACGCGCCGGTGCCGAAGAAGTGCCCGCCGTTCGAGCTGAAGAAGGGCTGAGGATCAGGTGCCGAAGCCGACCCCGAAGAAGACGCGGAAGTAGGTATCGGTGACGTCGACGTCCTTGTAGTCGTAGGCGTTGAGCTCCATCCCGCCCAGGAACTGCACGCCGTTGTCTTTACCGATCTGGCCCGCGAGCCGGATCCCGAAGAAGCCGACGTCCTGGGTGAAGTTGGTCGAGTCGTCGCTGAGCTCGCCGCCGCCGAACCGCAACTGGGCGAGCAGGTAACCACTGTCCGTAGCCTTGAACACGCCGATGCCGAGCGGAACGACCGCGTAGCTGAACGTGACGTCCGTGCTCTCCGGCGTGAAGCTGAGCACGTCGAAGCCGAGGCTCAGGTAGACGATATCCGCGAGCACCACGCCGCCGTCCAGGGCGACCTGCGCTTCGCCAATGTCCTCGTCGCTGTCGTCGTCGGCCCTGGCGCCGAACATCAAGCCGCCGGTGACGCCGATGCCGACAATCGGCGCGACGTTGAACAACCCGGCGCCGGTGAAGGCCACGCCCGCGCCGCCGGTGTTGACGTCCCCGAGCGGCGTGTCGGTGGTGCTCGTCGACAGCATCAGCCCGCCGCCGCCGTAGCCGTGATGCTCGCGTTCCGCCGCGGTTGCGGCCGGCGCCATGACGGCGGCCAGCAACGAGAAGGCGGCGATTGCTTTTGTGACCATGATCGATCCCCCTGGAAGCCTGCGGCCACGATATACCAGCCGGTGCTTCAAGACGCACCCGGCGCCCGCGCCAACACGCGGACCTCGACGGTCACGCTGCGCGACACCAAGTCCCCTTCCGGATCGGACTCCATGCCGAGGTTGGCGTCGGCCCGGTCGATCTCGAAGCTGCCGGTGATCTCGATCGTTTCGCCGGCGGAGCGCAGGGTCAGCGGCAAGCCCTTCAGCCTGCGGCCCTTGATCGTGAGCTCGCCCACGACGTCGTAAGCCCCGTCGCTGCGCGGCGCGATGCGCGTCGCCCGGAACGTTGCCGTCGGATGATTCGCGACGTCGAACCACTCGGACTGCGGCAGCGTCTCCTCGTGCAGCGGCACGCCGTCGGCCGCCGAGCCGGTTTCGACCGTCGCTTCGATGCGCGAGTTGGCGGGCGCCGCGAGGTCGAAGCGCAGGTCGACCTGCCAGCGCGTGAACCGCCCGCGGAACTCATCGCCGGCATGGTTGCCGGAGAACGCGATCTCGCTCGCCGGATCGACGACCCAGCCCCCCGGCGCCGAGGTGATGACCGCCACGCGGGCCGCGCCAGTGCGCCACCCCGACGCCACCGCCAGCACCGCGAACACCAGCACGACGACCGCGACCGCGATGCCTGCGCGCCGGTCCGGCAGCATGCTGCGCATGACATCGTCGCGGTTGACGAAGCGATGCTTGAGCGCGGCGCCGGCGTGCGCCAGGAACAGCGCGCCCATGCTCCAGGCCAGCCAGAAATGGGCGGTGAAGTTGCGCGCTGCGATCGCCTGGCGCTCGGCGGCCGGCAGCGCCGAAGCATCGAACAGGTGCGGCACCTCGAACAGCCCGAACCACAGCGTCGGCACGCTGAGCGGCGCGTCGCCGCGCCACTGCGCCGAGACGTAGGTCCAGCCGGACAGCGGCACCACGATCATCAGCGCGTACAGGCCCCACTGCACCAGCCGCGCCGCCCACTGCTGCCAGGCCGGCATCGCCGCCGGTAGCGGCGGCGCCGGGTGCACCAGGCGCCAGAGCAGGCGCACCACCGTCAGCACCAGCACGGTCAGGCCCAGCGATTTGTGCACCTGAAAACCGGCGATCGCGCGCGCGGCCGACTCAGCCTGGTCGGTGGCGCGGTGCATCCACCAGCCGAGCCCGAGGTTCACCAGGATCGCGGCGGCGATCGCCCAGTGCAGGACGATCGCAACCGCGTTGTAGCGCGCGCCGACGGCCTCGTTCATCCGCCGGACTTTAGCGCGCTATGGCGCCGCCTCGACCTGCTGGTTGAACTCGCCGTTGAAGTCGACCGTGACGGCATCGCCGAGGAACTGCTGCGTGCCGGTCATGCCCCACTCGGATCGATTGAACGTCGTGGTCGCGGCAAAACCGAAGGCACCGTGGCCCGCGAACGGATGCTTCTCGTACGACCCGGTCAGGGTCGCGTCCAGCGTCACCGGATGGGCCTGCCCCAGGAAGCCGAGGTCGCCGGTGATGCGCAGCTTGCCCGCCCCTCCCGGTTCGACGCGGGTGGACTTGAACGTGATCGCGGAGAACTTGTCGCTGTTGAGGAGCTTTTCCTCGCGCGAGATCCGTTCCTCGAAGCTGCCGTAGGGCGAGCCCTGGTGCGTAGCCTTGAAGTCGCCCAGGTAATCCGTACGGACCGACTTCGGGTCGATCGACACTTCGACCGCCGAGTTGGCCATGTTGGCCGGGTCGAGCTTGACGGTGACGTCGAACTTCGTGAACCGCGCGACATAGTCGGCCAGGCCCATGTGCTGGAGCCGGAAGGTGACGCTCGCGTGGTGGGGATCCAGCTTGTAGATGCCGGCCGGGGCCTTGAGCTCGACGCCAGGCGCGGCGGCCTGGGGCGCGGGGGAGCCGCCGCCGCAGGCGGCGAGCAGCAGGGCGGACAGCGCCAAGATCCGCGAGGTGCCCATTAGTGTCGCCGGCGCCGTGCGCGCCGCCAGCCCAGCAGCCCGAACACCAGGGCCAGCCACGGATCGAACGTCCCGCCACCGCGCGTGACCGCCCGGGCGCAGTCGGCGGTGCACGGCGGCGGCGGCGGCAGCGTGCCGCCGATCGCAGGCGTGGTCGCTGCATCCGGCACCGGCGTCGGCGGCGCCGGCGGCGTGTAGGGCTGCACGCTGGTGTCGGCGATGGTCGGCACCCAGGCGAGCGACAGCGGCTGCGCGCTGCTCGCCGGCGACACCCTCTGGCCGAGATCGGCGCCGTTGGCGCCGTCGTAAGCGCGCACGCCGCCGCCACGTTGCGCCACGAACAGCAAACCGTCCGGGCTGACCGCGATCGCCGCGGCGTCGGCATTGGCGATGGTGAAGCCGCCGTCGGCGCCGGTTGCAGGATCAAGGCTGCGCACCGCTCCGTCGCGACGATCCACCCAGTACAGCACCCCGCTCGTGCCCTGGGCGATGGCGCCGCTGGCCAGCAACGGAGCCGCACCCGGGAACGCGGCCGCCAGCGCCGCATCGGTCGTGACCGGATCGGCGCCCGGCGTGTACTGGCTCAGGTCCCCGCTCACGCCGTCGAGCATCAGCACGTCACCCGAGTTGGCGCGCGCGACCTGTGCGCCGCTGTTGAGCGGCGTGACCTGGACCACGCGCACCTGCGGTGTCGCCGCGCGCGACGGCGCCGGCCGCATCGCGACGAGCTTCCCGCCGTTGCCCATCTCCGTGAACAGCACGTCGCGCGAAGGCGCCACCACCGGCGACAACGGGAAACCCGTGCCGATCAGCGGGTGCGAGGCCGTGTCGAGCATCAGCTCGGCGCTGGTGCTGCGCAGCCGGTCGAGCACGCGCAGCTGGCTCGCCGCGACGAAGTACACCTCGCCGCTCGGCGCGCCGGCCATGCCGCTGCGGAACGTCACCTCGTTGGGGCCCAGCTGCAGTAGCGTGCCCAGCGGCGCGAAATCGCTGCCGCGGAAGCGCAGGATGCGGTCGGTGGCGCCATCGGCGACCAGCAGCTCGCCGCCGGCATCCGTGGCGAGCGGCACCAGGTCGACGATGCCGTCGTTGTCGTCGTCGGAATCGGCGCGATCGCCGGTGCCGCCGGCGTCGGTGTCGCGCTGCTCGAGCGGGTCGGAGTCGTAGTCGTCGTAGTTGTTGCCGTAACCGTCGCCGTCGTCGTCGGCTGACTCGAGGGGATCGAGCGGGAAAGCGTCGCTGACGTCGGGGACGCCGTCGTTGTCGTCGTCGGTGTCGGCGTTGTCGCCGAAGCCGCCGCCGTCGCTGTCGAGCCACTCGGTCGAGTTGTCGGGGAAGTCGTCGTCGCCATCGGCTACGCCGTCGCCGTCGCGGTCCGACGTGCGCGCGGCGTCGAACGGGAAGGCGTCGATGCGGTCGATGGTGCCGTCGCCGTCGCTGTCGGCCAGCTGCGGCGTGGGGCGCACGGCCTGGCCCGGCCGGCGGACCGGCATGTAACCGGAAATGCGCTCGGCGTTGTCGCTCATCTCGCCGGCGTTGTCCTCGGTGACCGAACCGCACGGCAGGTTGCCGCAAGCGATGCGCGGATTCGAGAAGTAGCCGAGCTGGCGCTGTCGGTCCGGCTTGCCGGTGCCGAACGAGCCCATGATCGTGGTGAACTGCCCCGGCCTGGCGAAGGCGTGGGCGCGCCCCGGGGTCGGGTCGGCGAGGGTCTGGTGGCGCGCGCCGAGGTTGTGGCCGACTTCGTGCGCGAAGGTGTAGTCGTCGCAGACCGAGCCGCCGCTTTCGCCGTCCATCACCACGTTGATGCCGCTGCGAAAATCCTGCGTGGAAAGCACCGGAGCCGGGAACATCGCCACGCCGCAGACCTCGCGCTCGTAGAGGTTGTGCACGCGAAAGAACGTCACCAGGTCGGCGCCGTTCAGCGTGCGCAGCGTCAGCAGGTCGACGCCGGCGAAGGTGTTGCCGACCTGCTGCTCGGCGTCGTACATGTCCGCGATGTTGTCGAGCGCGCTGGTCGCCACCGGGCCGGTCGTCGCCTGGGTCAGCACCACGCGCAGCGTCACCGCCACGCTGCTGTCGACGAAGGCCTGATTGGCGAGCGCGACGAAATGGGCGATGCGCGTCTCCGCCAGCGTGCCCGGGTAGCGCGCGGCGAAATCGGCGTCGTACAAACCGGCGAAATCGACGGTCCGCGGCGCGAACCCGGCTTTCGGCGCGGGCTGGGCTGCCGCCTTGCCGGCGGCGAGCTTCGGCACGAGCGCGCCCGGGTCGTAGTCGGCCAGCGCCAGGCCGCCTTCGCCGGCGCGCACCGCGAAGGCCTGGCCGCCGCGGTACTCGAGCAGCCAGACCGTGCCGCCCTGCGCGATGCGGCCGAAGCCGCCGTCCGGGCCGAGCGTGATGGCGCCTTGGCCGAGGCCCGGCATCCGGCCGAAGCGGGTCGTGGCCGCCCCGGCCTCGACCACGCGCTCGACCTCGAAGCTGTGCTCGCCGCCGGGCAGCCACACCCGAACCCTTGCTCCCTCCAGCGCGCCGGCCAGGGCGAGCGGCGCCTGGCCGCGCTCGAGCACGCCGGCCGGAAGGCGCTTGAGATGCGGCGGCGTTTCGGCAGCCGCGTTCGCGGCACAAAGCACCAGGACTGCGGCAAACAGACGCATTTCGTGCCCCCGGGTATCCACTCCCGGCGCCAAGGTTAGCCCACCTGCGCCGGTCCGGCCCGTCCGGGTGGGGAAACCGCCGGAATCCCTGTAGAATCCGCGCCGCTGAAAAGGGGTCAGACCCCTTTTTTAATCACGACAGTGGTCCCAATGACAACCCGAAAAGGGGTCTGACCCCTTTTTCCCAGGAGAGCTTCATGCTGGTCGCCAACGGTCTCTGGATCGCGCTGGGCTGTGCCCTTGCCGCGATCGTCTACGGCATCTTTTCCGTGCGCTGGGTGCTGGCGAAGTCCGCCGGCAACGACCGCATGAAGGAAATTGCGGCCGCGGTGCAGGAAGGCGCCATGGCCTACCTGAATCGCCAGTACACCACCATCGCCATCGTCGGCGCGGTGCTGTTCGTGGTGCTGGGCTTCGCGCTCGGCTTGTATACGGCCGTCGGCTTCCTGATCGGCGCGGTGCTGTCCGGCGCGACCGGCTACATCGGCATGAACATCTCGGTGCGCAGCAACTCGCGCACTGCGCAGGCCGCCCATGAGGGCATGAATGCCGCGCTGGCGGTCGCGTTCCGCGGCGGTGCCATCACCGGCATGCTGGTCGTCGGCCTCGGCCTGCTCGGCGTCGCCGGCTACTACATGGTGGTCGTCGGCATGGCCGGGCAGCAGACCGCGCTGCACGGCCTCGTCGGCCTGGCCTTCGGTGGCTCGCTGATCTCGATCTTCGCGCGTCTGGGCGGCGGCATCTTCACCAAGGGCGCCGACGTCGGCGCCGATTTGGTGGGTAAGGTGGAAGCTGGAATTCCGGAGGATGATCCACGTAATCCGGCGGTCATCGCCGACAACGTCGGCGACAACGTCGGCGACTGCGCCGGCATGGCGGCCGACCTGTTCGAGACCTACGCGGTCACGATCGTCGCCACCATGGTGCTCGGCGGCCTGATGGCGGCTTCGCTCGGTCCCAATGCGGTGCTCTACCCGCTGGTGCTCGGCGGCGTCTCGATCATCGCCTCGATCATCGGCACGTTCTTCGTTTCGGCCAAGGAAGGCGGCAAGATCATGTCGGCGCTGTACAAGGGCGTGATCGTTTCCGGCGTGCTCGCCGCGATCGCGTTCTTCCCGATTACCCGCCAGTTCTTCGACGCCTCGCTGTCGATGAACCTGTACTGGTGCGCGCTGATCGGCCTGGTCCTGACCGGCGTCATCGTCTGGATCACCGAGTACTACACCGGCACCACGTTCGCGCCGGTGCAGCACATTGCCGCCGCGTCGCAGACCGGCCATGCGACCAACATGATCGCCGGCCTCGGCATCTCGATGAAGTCGACCGCCCTGCCGGTGCTGGCGGTGTGCGCGGCGATCTACGGCTCGTTCGAGCTGTCCGGCCTGTACGGCATCGCCGTCGCCGCGACCGCCATGCTGTCGATGACGGGCATGATAGTCGCGCTAGATGCTTATGGGCCGATCACGGACAACGCCGGCGGCATCGCCGAGATGGCCAAACTGCCCAAGGAAATCCGCAACATCACCGATCCGCTGGACGCGGTGGGCAACACCACCAAGGCAGTGACCAAGGGCTACGCGATCGGTTCCGCCGGCCTGGCCGCGCTGGTGCTGTTCGCCGACTACACCCACAACCTCGAGGCAGCCGGCAAGCTGGTGCAGTTCTCGCTGTCCGATCCCGCCGTCATCATCGGCCTGTTCATCGGCGGCCTGGTGCCTTACCTGTTCGCCGCGATGGCGATGGAAGCGGTCGGCCGCGCGGCCGGCGCGGTGGTGGTCGAAGTGCGCCGCCAGTTCAAGGAGATCAAGGGAATCATGGAAGGCACGGCCAAGCCGGAGTACGGTACGGCTGTCGACATGCTGACCAAGGCCGCGATCAAGGAAATGATCGTGCCGTCGCTGCTGCCGATCTTCGTCCCCGTGATCGTCGCGTTCGGCATGAACTTCCTGATGGGACCCGGCGCCGGCATCCGCGCGCTCGGCGGCGTGCTCATCGGCACGATCGTGACGGGCCTGTTCGTCGCGATCTCGATGACCACCGGCGGCGGCGCCTGGGACAACGCCAAGAAGTACATCGAGGACGGCCACTTCGGCGGCAAGGGCTCCGATGCGCACAAGGCGGCGGTCACCGGCGACACCGTCGGCGATCCCTACAAGGACACCGCCGGCCCGGCCATCAACCCGCTGATCAAGATCATCAACATCGTCGCGCTGCTGATGGTGCCGCTGCTGTAATCGCGGCGAGCTGCGCAAGAAACCCCGCCTCGCGCGGGGTTTCTTTTTGGCCGATGAGCTGGTCGAGCCCGGCGTGCCCGACCCTCATCGGCCAGCGGCGAGCGAGGCGTCACGAGCGGGGTTGTGGGCTTGGCGAAGCGAACTCAA
>JBOICR010000067.1:0-8479 GCA_050740195.1 Nevskiaceae bacterium
GTGGTCGGCGTGTTGAAGTGCTTCATCCGCGCCGGCGTGCGGCGGTTGACCTCGACCACCGTCATCGCCGGGTCGGCCAGCACCTTGCGCAGCTGCTCGCGGATTTCCTCGAGCCGGTGGCCCGGCGTGACCGCGGCGCCGTCGCCTTCGGTCACCGCGAACGAGTCGAGCACGAAACCGTCCGCGGTGGTGTTGATGCGTGCATCGAGGATGTTCAGGCCCAGGCGCGCGAGCACGCCGGTGGCCAGGCCGAACAGGTGGTCGCGGTCGCGCATGTAGATGAACACGGTCGTGCCGCGGCCGCCGACCGGCTGCACCAGGATCAGCGGCAGCGCGGCTTCGGTCGCGCCGAGGATTTCCGGCACATGCCAGGCCAGCTCGGCCGGCGAGTGGCGCAGGAAGTAGTCGGCGTTGAAGCGGCTCCACGCGGCCTCGGCCTGCTCCGGCGTGACGCGCGACTTCTTCAGCAGCGCCTGCGCCATGATCTTCTGCTCGCGCACCGCCTCCTCGGGCCGGATCGGGTCGTGCAGGCCGCGCTCAAGGGCGCGCGCCGTCGCGCGGTACAGCTCCGACAGCAGGCTCTCGCGCCAGGAGTTCCACAGCGCCGGGTTGGTGGCGCGGATGTCGGCGCAGGTCAGCAGGAACAGGTAGTCGAGCCGGTGGCGGTCGCCGACTTTCGACGCGAACGCGGTCACCACTTCGGGGTCGCTGACGTCCTGCTTCTGCGCGGTCAGCGACATCAGGAGGTGATTGCGCACCAGCCAGGCGACGTGCTCGGCATCCTCGTGCGACAGGCCGTGGTCGAGGCAGAATTTCACCGCGTCGGCAGCGCCGATCTCGGAGTGGTCGCCGCCGCGGCCCTTGGCGATGTCGTGGAACATGCCGGCGAGGTACAGCAGCTCCTTCTTCTCGATGCGCGCCATCAGCTCGCCGGCGAACGGCAGCTCGTGGCGGAACTCCGGCATCGCGAAGCGGCGCAGGTTGCGCACCACGTACAGTGTGTGCTCGTCGACCGTCAGCGTGTGAAACAGGTCGTATTGCATGTGGCCGATGACGTGGCCGAACGCGGGCAGGTAGCGGCCGAGCACGCCGTAGCGGTTCATGCGGCGCAGGTTGCGGGTCAGGCCGCGGCCCTCGCGGAACATCTCGAGGAACAGCGCGCGGGCGCGCACATCGTCGCGCAGGCCCTCGTCGACCAGCCGCCGGTCGCGTCGGATCAGCCGCAGCGTCTCGGCGCGGATGCCGCTGATCTTCGGGTTCTGCTGCAGCAGCAGGAAGATCTCGATCAACGCGTACGGATTGCGGCGAAACACGTCGGAGCTGCGCGCCTCGATCGCGCCGCCGCGGACCTGGAAGCGCGAGTTCAGCACGCGGGGCTTGCCGCTGTCCGGGCGCAGGATCGCCTCGTCGAACAGTTGCAGCAGCAGGTCGTTCAGGCACGACAGCGACTTGATGGTGCGGTAGTACAGCTGCATGAACTGCTCGACCGCACGGTTCTTGTCGTCGTCGACATAGCCGAACAGCTCGGCGGCCCGGATCTGGTGGTCGAACAACAGCCGGTCCTCGCGGCGCTCGTTGAGCATGTGCAGCGCGAAGCGCACGCGCCACAGGAAATCCTGGCCGGCGAACAAGTCGGCGCATTCCTGCTGCGACAGGAAGCCCTTCTCCTTGAGTTCGTGCAGCGTGTTGGCGCCGAAATGGCGCTTGGCCACCCACGCGATCGTCTGGATGTCGCGCAACCCGCCCGGGCTTTCCTTGACGTTCGGCTCGAGCTTGTAGCCGGTGTCGTCGTACTTGGCGTGGCGCTTCCTCTGCTCGGCGAGCTTGGCCTTGTAGAACTCGGCGACCGGCCAGACCTTCTCCGGCGCCAGCGCGGACTGCATCGCCGCGAACAAGGACGGGTCACCGACCAGCAGCCGCGCCTCCAGCAACGTGGTCATGATCGTGATGTCGGCGGCGGCAGCGCGGGCGCAATCGGACGGCGTGCGCACGCTGGAGCCCACCTCCAGCCCGATGTCCCACAGGAACGCGAGGAACTGCTCGATGGCGGCCTTGTTGGGCGCCACCGTGCCCGGCTCGTGCAGCAGCAGCAGGTCGATGTCGGAATGGGGCAGCAGCTCGCCGCGGCCGTAGCCGCCGACGGCGATCAGCGCGAGACCTCCGGGGTGCTCTGGCAGGAACTTGAGCCAGGTCTCGCGCAGCACCTCGTCCACCAGGAACGAGCGGGCGTGGACCAGCGACTCGGCTGACGTGCCCTCCTTGAACAGCCCGTAGAGGCGCTCGCGGCCCCACGCCAGCGTGTCGCGGAACGCGGCGACCGGCTTGCCGGCGACGTTGAGCCGGGCCCGGACCGTCGTGGCCGAGAAGATGGAGGCTTCGTCCTCCAGCTCCAGTTCGAGCTCGAGGCCCATTAGGGTCTGTTGCCGCTCATGCGGTCATTGCGACGGAGGCCGGTTTGGCGCAGGGCTAGGAACGAGTCCCGAAGTTTAGTGACTCTAAACGAGGGGCGAGTGACAACGCCCTGCGCCAAACCGGCCCCGTCCCTTCGGGTTGCGCCCCTAAACGCGCCCAGCGTTGTTGCTCGGGGCTCGCTTGCGGGCAGCAAGCGTCGCCCCTCGCGCCTAGCCGGGCGCGTTTGGGGGCAGCAACGCAGTGATCGCATGAGCGGCGACAGACCCTTAGGGCGCCCCGTTGCGCAGCGTCAGGATCTCGACGGCGGACTTGGTGACGAGCACGGTGTGCTCCCACTGCGCCGACAGCGAATGGTCCTTGGTGACGACGGTCCAGCCGTCCGGCAGCAGTCGCACCTCGGGCCGCCCGGCGTTGATCATCGGCTCCACGGTGAAGGTCATGCCCGGTTCCAGGGCAAGTCCCGTGCCGGGCGTGCCGTAGTGCAGGACTTGCGGGTCCTCGTGGAACACCCGGCCGATGCCGTGGCCGCAGTACTCGCGCACCACGGAGAAGCCCTGCGCCTCGGTGTACTTCTGGATGGCATGGCCGACGTCGCCGAGCTTGGCGCCGGGGCGCACCTGGGCGATTCCCTTCAGCATGGCCTCGTGGGCGGCCTCCGCCAGGCGCCTGGCCAGCACCGGCGGGTCGCCGACATAGAACATGCGGCTGGTATCGCCGTGGAAGCCGTCCTTGATGACGGTGACGTCCACGTTCACGACGTCGCCCTTCTTGAGCTTCTTGGGTCCGGGGATGCCGTGGCAGACCACGTGGTTGATCGAGGTGCAGATCGACTTGGGGAAGGGCGGCCGGCCGCCGCCGCCACCGTAATGGAGGGGGGCGGGGACGGCCTTCTGCCGCTGCACGATGTGCTCGTGGCAGCGGTCGTTCAGATCGTCCGTGGTCACCCCCGGCTGGACGTGCGGCTCGATCATGACCAGCACCTCGGCCGCCAGGCGGCCGGCCTCGCGCATGAGGCGCTGCTCTTCGGTGTTCTTGATGGAAACAGCCATGGGCGAAAACCGGCAGAAAATCGTTGTCCCGCGGGGCGGGCTATGGTATAAAGCGCGCCGCCGTAAGGCAATGAAGTAACGGGAAAAATTCTGGACCGGCCCTGCCGGGCCGGAGGTCCCGAAATCCATCCGCGCCCCCCTTGGGTGAGCCTGAACAGGGGCGCGGTCAGCTAAACCCAAGGAGTAGAGCATGGCAAACGTCACCATGCGCCAGCTGCTGGAAGCCGGCGCGCATTTCGGTCACCGCACCCGTTACTGGGCTCCCAAGATGGAGCCGTACATCTTCGGCGCGCGGAACAAGATCCACATCATCAACCTCGAGCAGACGCTGCCGCTGCTGAAGGACGCCTGCAATTTCGCCGGCCGTCTTGCGGCCAACAGCGGCAAGATCCTGTTCGTCGGTACCAAGCGCGCCGCGCGCGACTCGGTCGAGTCCGAGGCGCAGCGCTGCGGCATGCCGTACGTCAGCCAGCGCTGGCTCGGCGGCACGCTGACCAACTTCAAGACCATCAAGGCCTCGATCAAGCGCCTGATCGATATGGAGAAGTCGTTCGAGGACGGCACCATCAAGCGCCTGCCGAAGAAGGAGCAGCTCGGCCAGCAGCGCCAGATGGAGAAGCTGCGCCGCTCGCTGGGCGGCATCAAGGAGATGCAGTCGCTGCCGGACTGCCTGTTCGTGATCGACGTCGGCTACGAGCAGATCGCGGTGTCGGAGGCCAAGAAGCTCGGCATCCCCGTGATCGCCGTGGTCGACACCAACAACAACCCGGACGGCATCGACTGCGTGATCCCGGGCAACGATGACGCCACGCGCGCGATCAGGGTTTACGCCGAGACCATCGCCCAGGCCATCATCGACGCCAGGGGCGCCAACACCGTCGGCGCGCGGGCGGACGAATTCGTCGAGGTCGAGCAGGACGCCAAGGCCGCTGCCAAGCCGCGCGGCCGCGGCGCCAAGCCGGCCGCTCCGAAGAAGGAGACCAAGGTCGAGACCAAGGTCCGCCGCCACAAGATCGAGAGCCCGGAGTCCAAGGAATGACCGCGGTGAACATCACCGCCGACCAGGTCAAGGAACTGCGTGAGCTGACCGGCGCCGGCATGCTGGACTGCCGCAAGGCGCTGGTCGCCACCAACGGCGACATCAAGGCCGCCATCGAGAAGCTGCGCATGGAAGGCTCGGCCAAGGCGGTCAAGAAGGCCGGCCGCACCGCTGCCGACGGCACGATCGGGATCGCCGAAGGCGACGGCGCCATGGCGATGGTTGAGCTGAACTGCGAGACCGACTTCGTCGCCAAGGGCGAGAACTTCCAGGGCTTCGCCAGGGCTGCGGCGCAGGCCGCACTGGCCGCCAGGCCCGCCACGCTCGAGCAGCTGCTCGCGGCCAAGGCCGGCGCGCAGAGCCTCGAGGAGACCCGCAAGACGATGGTCGCCAAGATCGGCGAGAACATCACGCTGCGCCGCTTCGAACTGGTGAAGAGCGCGGGCGGGCCGCTGGCGCAGTACGTCCATGCCGGCAGCCGCATCGGCGTGATCGTGGCGCTCTCGAGCGGCGACATGGAGCTGGGCCGCGACGTCGCCATGCACATCGCCGCGCAGCGTCCGCAGTACCTGAAGGCGGCCGATGTGCCGGCTTCGATGCAGGACGTGGAGCGCAAGGTCATCGAGGCGCAGACCGCCGAGCAGGCCGCGGGCAAGCCGGCGGACATCATCAAGAAGATGGTCGACGGCAAGCTGCGCAAGTACCTGTCGGAGATCACGCTGCTGGGCCAGGCTTTCGTCAAGGACCCGGACCAGACGGTCGAGGCGACCTTGAAGGCCCGCGGCGGCAGCGTCGCGCGCTTCGTGCGTTTCGAGGTCGGCGAGGGCATCGACCGGCCGGACGGCCCCGACTTCGCCGGCGAGGTTGCGGCGATGATCAAGCCGAAGCATTAAAATCAGCGAGTAACAATGGTGTAACGAAGGCCCCTGTAAACGGGGCCTTTGTCTAGGTGGAGACCCAGGAGGAAGGAGTGCCCAGCAAGCCTGCCTACAAACGCATCCTCCTCAAGCTGTCGGGCGAAGCCCTGATGGGCAAGCTCGACTACGGCATCTCGCCGGAGGTGATGTCGCGCCTCGCCGGCGAGATCAAGGAAGTCGTCGCCACCGGCGTGCAGGTCGCGGTCGTGGTCGGCGGCGGCAATATTTTCCGCGGCGAGGGCCTGGCGCGGGCCGGGATGGATCGCGTGATCGGCGACCAGATGGGCATGCTGGCCACGGTGATCAACGCGCTGGCGATCCAGGATTCTCTCGAGCGCCACGGCCAGCCGGCCCGGGTGCAGTCGGCGATCCGCATCAACGAGGTCTGCGAGGACTTCATCCGCCTGAAGGCGATCCGCCACCTCGAGAAGGGGCGCGTCGTGGTCTTCGGCGCCGGCACCGGCAACCCGTTCTTCACCACCGACTCGGCGGCCGCGCTGCGCGCGGTCGAGATCAACTGCGACCTGCTGCTGAAGGCGACCAAGGTCGACGGCATCTACACGGCGGACCCGCTCAAGGACAAGAAAGCGAAGAAGTACGACGAGCTGACGTACGACGAGGTGCTCGACAAGCGCCTCGGCGTCATGGACCAGACCGCCATCGTGCTCGCGCGCGATCACAAGCTGCCGCTGCGCGTGTACGACATGTTTTCGCCCGGCGCGTTGCTGAAGATCGTGCGCGGCGCCAGGGACGTTGGAACCCACGTTAGGAACTGAACATGCTGGATGACCTGAAGAAGAAAGCGTCCGCCCGGATGGACAAGAGCGTCGACACGCTGAAGCAGGGCTACACCAAGCTGCGCACCGGCCGCGCCAGCACCGGGCTGGTCGAGCACCTGAAGGTGGATTACTACGGCTCGGACGTGCCGGTGTCGCAGACCGCCAGCATCGTGGTCGACGACGCGCGCACCATCTCGATCACGCCGTGGGAGAAAACCATGGTCGGCCCGATCGAGAAGGCGATCCTGGCCTCCGACCTCGGCATCACGCCGAATACGGCCGGCACCGTCATCCGGCTGGTGCTGCCGGCGCTGACCGAGGAGCGCCGCAAGGACATCGTCAAGATCGTCAAGAGCGAAGCCGAGCAGGCCAAGATCGCGATCCGCAACGTGCGCCGCGATGCGATGCAGGAAGTGAAGGAGCAGCTCAAGAAGAAGCTGATCAGCGACGACATCGAGAAGCGCGCCGAGCAGGAGATCCAGAAACTGACCGACCAGCACATCGCCAAGATCGACGAGGTGGCGGCGGCCAAGGAGAAGGAGACGATGTCGCTGTGACCAAGGACGCGCCGAGACCGGACGAGCCCGGGGGGCCGAAGCACGTCGCCATCATCATGGACGGCAACGGCCGCTGGGCGAAGCACCGCGGGCGGCCGCGCAGCTTCGGCCATCGCGCCGGCGTGCAGAGCGCGCGCCGCATCGTGCGCGCCTGCCACCGGTTCGGCATCGAAGCGCTGACGGTGTTCGCGTTCAGCCAGGAGAACTGGCAGCGGCCGCGAGCCGAGATCGGGCTGCTGATGCAGCTGTTCCTGCGCACGCTGTCGAAAGAGCTCGACGCGATGCACGACAACGACATCCGCCTGCGCTTCATCGGCGACCATGCCGATTTCTCGCCGGAGCTGCGCCGGCTGATGCGCGACGCCGAGGCCCGCACGGCGCCCAACCGCGCGCTGCAGCTGACCGTCGCCGTCGGCTACGGCGGGCAATGGGACGTCGCCCAGGCCGCCGCCGCCTGCGTGCGCGCCAAGCTCCCACTGAACGCGGAGAACCTCGAGTCCCGGCTGCAGACCGCCGGGCTGCCGCCGGTGGACCTGCTGATCCGCACCGGCGGCGAGCGGCGCATCAGCAACTTCATGCTATGGCAACTGGCCTACACCGAGCTGTACTTCACCGACACGCTGTGGCCGGAGTTCCGCGAGCACGAGTTCGAGCGTGCGGTCACCTGGTATCGCGGCCGCGAGCGGCGCTTCGGTCGCGTACCCGAGGCCGCCTGAGCGGCCCGACGCCGGATCCTTCGATGCTGCTCCAGCGTGTCATCACCGCACTTGTGCTGCTGCCGTTCGTGCTGGCCACGGTGTGGTTCGGCTCGACGCCGCTGGTCGGCGCGATGTTCGGCGCCGCCGCGATGTTTGCCGCTCTCGAGTGGGGCACGCTGACCGGCGTGCGGCGCAACGGCGCCGGTCCGGG
Source organism: Nevskiaceae bacterium (assembly GCA_050740195.1). GTDB lineage: Bacteria > Pseudomonadota > Gammaproteobacteria > Nevskiales > Nevskiaceae > JACPFV01. Next base: position 7,663 of record JBOICR010000067.1, read on the forward strand.
AGCGCTCGCGCTGTACGTCGGCGCCGCGGCGGCGCTGACCGCCCTGGCGGTGTGGCTGCGCGAGACGCCGATGCCGTGGGTGCTGGTCATCGGCACCTGCGCGTGGTGGCTGCTGGTGCTGGGCTGGATCGCGCGCTACCCGGTGGGCTTCGACGCCACTCATCCGCCGCGCTGGCTGCAGGCCGGCGCGGGCCTGCTGGTGATTCCGGGGACGATCGCGGCGGTGGCGCTGCTGCACGGCGCGCCCGACGGCGCGCTGCGCCTGCTGTTTGCCCTCGTGCTGGTGTGGGCCGCCGATGTTGGCGCCTATTTCGCCGGCAAGGCGCTCGGCCGCCGCAAGCTGGCGCCGAACGTCAGCCCCGGCAAGACCTGGGAAGGCGTGCTCGGCGGGCTCGCGCTGGCGCTGCTGATCGCGGCGATCGCCGGAACCTGGCTGTTCAGGCTGGAGGGCTCGGTCTGGTTGCCGTTCCTGCTGGTGTGCGTGGCCGTCGTGCTGCTGTCGATCGTCGGCGACCTCGGCGAGAGCCTGCTCAAGCGCCAGGTCGGCGCCAAGGACAGCGGCACGCTGCTGCCGGGCCACGGTGGCGCGCTCGACCGCGTGGATTCGCTGCTGGCGGCGCTGCCGGCGATGGCGCTGGGCCTGCGGTGGCTGAACCTGTGAAGACCCTGACCGTGCTCGGCGCGACCGGCACGGTCGGCCGCAATACGCTGGACGTGGCGGGCCGCCATCCCGGGCGCTTGCGCGTGCACGCGCTGACCGCCCAGCGCGACGCCGCCGGCCTGCTGGCGCTGTGCCAGCAGCACCGCCCGGCAGTGG
>JBOICR010000068.1:0-20385 GCA_050740195.1 Nevskiaceae bacterium
CAGATCGAGTTCACCTGCGACGTGAACGGCGCGCGCCGGCAGACCGGGCACACCAGGGACATGCTGTTCCCGGTCGCGCGGCTGATCCACATCCTGTCGCGCAGCTGGGCGCTGGCGCGCGGCGACATCGTCTACACCGGCACGCCCGCCGGCGTCGGGCCGCTGGCGCCGGGCGACCGCGTGACGCTGGCTTCGCCGGCGCTCGGTCGCTACGAGTGGACCTGCGCCTGACGACCGCGGTGCCTGAGGCGGAGCACCAGCAATAGCATCAGGGCGTCCAAGGGGGGGAAAACGCCGCCGCTGCCGTACCCGCCACCTCCGCCACCTCCGCCTCCGCCACCCCCACCGCCGGTGGGTGGCCCGTTGTTGTTGGGGTCCGGCGTCACCGCGAAATCGAAATCCGCAGCGCTGTCGTTGGTGTCGTCGGCGGCGTCGAGATTCGATGCGCTGCTGCCGCCGGAGATGTCGCGCGTCACCGCCGTGTCGGCCGTCAGGCCCCCGGCCGGATTGAACGGGTTGCCGCTCGGACTCGGCGTCGTCGCATTGCCGGAAAAGCTGCCCCAGGAAAAACAGTCGATGCTGCCGTAGCAGACCTTGCCGCCGGCCGGATCCAGCAGCGCGGTCATGGTCAGGTCGGCGGTGACGGCGAACCGGGTCACCGCCTGGGTCGTCGCGATCAGGATGTAATCCTGGTTCGCACCGTTGGGGACGTTGGCGGCGAACGTCACGGTGCCCAGCGGCATGCCGGTCGGACCGTAGAACGTCAGGTTTTCCCCGCCGACCTGATTCTGCCCCGCCGAGTACATCTGCAGTTCGACGTACTGCGCGTTCGGGTCGCCCGCGGGGCCGACATACACCTCGCGGATGGACATGAAGTGGAACGACGCTGCCGCCGGTGCCGAAGCGACCAGCAGCAGGACCGCGGCAACCGGGCGGACGAGGGACATCGCACCTCCACCGTTGACCTGCCGATCATACTCCCGCGCCCTCGCCGGCCGAGGGCGTTTACACTCGTGCCATGACCCTGCCCCGCCTCGCACGCACGTTCCTGTCCGGCCTCGCCGTGGTATTGCCGATCGTCATCACCATCGCGGTGCTGCTGTGGCTGGTAACGACGACCGAGACGCTCCTCAGCCCGGTGGCGAAGTGGGTGCTGCCGGAGGGCACGTACCCGCGCGGCCTCGGATTCCTGGTTGCCGTCGGCCTGATCTTCGCGGTCGGCGTGCTGATGGAGGCGGTGTACTTCCGCCGCCTGATGGAATGGCTCGAGGGCCTGCTCAACCGCATCCCGCTGGTCAAGACGGTTTACAGCGCGGTGCGCGACCTGATGAGCCTGTTCTCGAAGGCAGGCTCAAAGAAGTTCAGCAAGGTGGTGATGGTGACGTTCCCGGGCACGGACGCGAAGCTGATCGGCTTCGTCACGATCGAGGACTTCGCGGATCTGCCGGTCGCACCCGGCGCCGGACGCGTCGCGGTCTACCTGCCGATGAGCTACACGATCGGTGGCTACACCGTGTTCCTGCCGCGCGACTGCCTGACGCCGCTCGACATGAGCCTCGAGGAGGCGATGCGGTTCGTCGTCACCGCCGGGATGTCGCGCTCCTGACGTGAATTTTCTCGCCCACCTCTGGCTTACCGACCGCGCCGGCCTGCCGCTGGCCGGCGCGATCCTCGGCGACATCCTGCGCGGGGCGCTGCCGGCGGACATGCCGGAGCCGCTGGCCCGCTCGGTGATGCTGCACCGCCACGTCGACGCCCATACCGACCGCCACCCGCGCGTGGTCGTCGCGCGTGAACACTTCGCTCCCGGCGCGCGCCGCTATGCCGGGATCCTGCTGGACGTGCTGTTCGACCACGTGCTGGCACAGGACTGGGGCCGTTACTCGGCCCAGCCGCTGGCAACCTTCGCCGGGCGCGCCGGACGTGAGATCGCGCTCGACCGCGCCTGGTTCGAGTACGCCGGCTCGCCCGTCCCCGAGCCCGAGCCGTTCGACGCACTGCTGCAGTCCTATGCAACGCCTGCCGGCATCGAGCGCACGATCGAGCGCGTCGCGCGCCGCATGCGCCGGCCCGAGGGCCTGCTCGACGCCGCCGCCGGCTGGGAGCGGCGCCTGCCCGGCGTGCGCGAAGACCTGGCTCCGGTGCTGGCGGACCTCGACAAGCTCGGGGCCAATGGCCACGGGAACCCCGGACCATGAGCTAGGCGACCGCTTTCATCTCCCCGATCCGCCGGTCCTTGGCGGCCCACAGCTCGCCGACCCAGGCCTGGAAGCGCTGGCGGAATTCCGGATCGTTCTCGTAGTCGCCGGCGAACATCTCGGCCGGGATGCGCAGTTGCTTCACCTCGACGATCACGCGCCGCAGCTTGCCGCACAGGAACTCCCAGAAGCCCTGCGGCCCCTGCGGATAGACGATGGTGACGTCGAGCAGCGAGTTGAGCTGGGCGCCGAGCGCCGACAGCGTGAAGGCGAAGCCACCGGATTTGGGTTTCAACAGGTGCCGGTACGGCGAGTGCTGGCGCGCGTGCTTGGCCGGCGTGAAGCGCGTGCCCTCGAGAAAGTTCAGGATCAGCACCGGCTGGTGCCTGTACCGCTCGCAGGCCTTGCGCGTGGTTGCGAGGTCCGTGCCCTTCAGCGACGGATCCTTCTCGACCTGCTCGGCGGTGTAGCGCTTCATGAACGGGTAATCGAGGCCCCACCAGCACAAGCCGAGCACCGGCACCCAGATCAGCTCCTGCTTGATGAAGAACTTGAAGAACGGCGCGCGCCGCCCGAAGGTCTGCATCAACACGAAGATGTCGTTCCAGCTCTGGTGGTTGGCGCACACCAGGTACTGGCCCTTCGGGCTCAGGTCGGCGTCGATGCGAAGGGTCCATTCGATCCGCAGCAGCGCCCTGGCCCACACCGTGTTCAGCACGGCCCATTGCTGGGCCAGCCACGCCGTCAGTCGCGAGGCGCCGTCGCGCAGCGCGCGCGTAGGCGCCAGCAGCTTGAGGAAGATCGCGACGTACACCAGCGCCGCCCACACCAGCGTGTGGACCACCATGACCACGAACATGATGGCGCCCGTCAGCGGCGCCGGCAGGTAAGTCAGCACAAGCCGGCCTTCACTGCTTCGGCCCCGGTTGCGGCACCGGCGGAGCGTCGCTCGACGCGACCGCCTTGCCCCTGGCGTCGCGCACCTCGACCACGCTGTGGCGGCCGGGCGGCAGTTGCACCAGCGCACACGGGCTGCTCAGCGCCTGCGTCTGCAGGCTGCCGGGCGCCGGACCCGAGAAGGTGGCCTGCAGCACGACGCGTTCGCCGCGCTGCGTGGCCTGCTCCGCCACCGTCACCCCGTAGCCGCCGGTCGGGCGCATGCCGGCCTCGACCACGGCGTAATCCACGCCCTCCTGCGGCTCGGAGCCGGCCAGCGCGATGCCGCGCTCCGACAGCCACGCGGTGACGGCCGCCGCGCCGTGCAGCAGCTGCACGCGCGACGCTGCGCCCGGCGTGTCGCAGTACTGGCTGCTCGCGACCTCGCGCACGTCGATGCGCGTGGCGCATCCCGCCAGGGCGGCGGCGCACAGCATCAGCGCGGGTCTCATGCGGCCAGCACGCTCTGCGCGGTCCGCGCGCCGGCTTCAGGGGCGCTCGTCGCTGGCTCGGCCAGCGCCTGCTCGAGAATCATGGCCGCGGCCCGCTCCGCGATCATCGTGGTCGGCGCATTGGTGTTGCCGCCGATCAGCGTCGGCATGATCGAGGCGTCCGCCACGCGCAGTCCGGTCAGGCCGCGCACGCGCAGCTGCGGATCGACCACGGCCAGCTCGTCGAGCCCCATCTTGCAGGTGCCGACCGGGTGATAAACGGTTTCGGCATTGGCGCGGATCCACGCGCGGATCGCCGCCTCGTCCGTCACATCCTCGCCGGGGTCCAGTTCGGCGCCCCGGTGCGGCTCGAACGCCGGCTGCGCCAGGATCGCCCGCGCCTGCCGGAACGCGAGCACCAGCTTGTCGAAATCCCCGGCAGCGGCGCAGTAGTCCGGCTGGATCACCGGCGCCGCCATGGCGTCGGCGCTGCGCAGCGTGATGCTGCCGCGGCTCTTCGGGCGCAGCACGCAGACGTGCAGGCTGTAGGCGTAGCCGCGGAACAGCACGCCGAGGTCGCGCGCGTGGTGCGTGTTGGGGGCGATCACGAAATGGAATTGCAGGTCCGGGATCGACTCGGCCGGCGACGATTTGCTGAACAACCCGGCCTCGGCGCTGTTGCTGGTCAGGTCACCGCGGCGGAACAGCAGGAAGCGGATCAGCTCGCGCAGGCCGCGCCACAGCGAGCGCGGATGGAACGAGATCGACAGCCGCGACTTGTTGCGCACCATGACGATGACGTCGAGGTGGTCCTGCAGGTTCTGGCCGACGCCCGGGAGGTCGAGCGACTGGGCGATGCCATGGCGCGCGAGCTCCTGTTTGGGACCGATGCCCGACAGCAGCAGCAACTGCGGCGAGCCGATCGCGCCGGCCGCGAGGATCACCTCGCGCGCGGCCAGCACGTCGACGTAGCGGCCGGACTCGAAGACGCGGGCGCCGACGGCGCGCTTGCCGTCGAGCAGGATCCGCGTCGCCCGCACGCCGGTCATCACGGTGAGGTTCTTGCGGCCTTCGGCCTCGCGCAGGTAGGCGCGCGCGTTGCTGCAGCGCTCGCCGTCCTTCTGCATCACTTCGTACAGGCCGGCGCCCTCCTGCTGCGCGCCGTTGAAGTCCGCAGTGGCCGGGTGCCCGGCCTGCCCCGCGGCCTCGACGAACGCGTGGCTGAGCGGGTTCGGGTCGCGCAGCGGCGCGACGTTGAGCGGACCGCCGGCGCCATGGAAGTCGTTTTCCCCCCGCTCGTGGTGCTCCGCCTTGCGGAAGTACGGCAGCACGTCGCGGTAACTCCAGCCGGCGTTGCCGAGCCTGGCCCAGTGGTCGTAGTCCGACGCGTGGCCGCGGATGTAGCACATCGCGTTGATCGAACTCGAGCCGCCGAGCGTCCGGCCGCGCGGCCAGTAGCGCGGCTGGTTGTCGAGGTGCGGCTGCGGCTCAGTCCAGAAATGCCAGTTGAGCCGCGCGCTGCGGATCGCCTGCAGGATGCCGCCCGGGATGCGGATGAAGGGGCTGGTGTCGGGCGGTCCGGCTTCCAGCAGGCACACGCTATGCTTGCCGTCCGCGCTCAGGCGGTTGGCGAGCACGCAACCGGCGGAGCCTCCCCCCACGATGACGTAGTCGTAACGCATTCAGCTAATGCTAGCCTCGCCGACATGAAAAAGAACGACTTGGCCGCCAGCTTCGCCGCAAAGCTTTCCCGCCGCAAGGCAGTGGTCGGCGTGCTCGGGCTGGGCTACGTCGGCTTGCCGCTGGCGCTGCGTTTTGCCGAGGCCGGGCTTGCCGTGATCGGCTTCGACATCGATCGGAAGAAAGTCGCCGCGCTGGCTGCCGGCAGGAGCTACATCAACTACATCCCGGACAAGGCGATCCGCCGCAGCCGCGGCAAGGGTTTCGAGCCGACCTCCGATTTCGCGCGGGCCGGCGACTGCGATGCGCTGATCATCTGCGTGCCGACGCCGCTGAACCGCTCGCGCGAGCCGGATCTCTCCTACGTGGTCAACACCGCCGAGGCGATCGCGCCGTACCTCCGGCGCGGGCAGCTGGTGTCGCTGGAGAGTACGACCTGGCCGGGCACCACCGACGAGGTGATCCGGCCGATCATCGAGAAACGCGGCTTCACCGTCGGGCACGACGTGTTCCTGGTGTTCTCGCCCGAGCGGCAGGACCCGGGCAACGACCGGTTCGACACGCACAACATCCCCAAGCTGGTCGGCGGCGCGACGCCGGCGTGCCTCGCGGCGGGCCGCGCGCTCTACTCGAAGGCGGTCGAGCGGGTGGTGCCGGTATCGTCCACGCGCGTCGCCGAGATGGCCAAGCTGCTCGAGAACATCCACCGCGCGGTCAACATCGGCCTGGTCAACGAGCTGAAGATCGTCTGCGACAAGATGGGCATCGACCTGTTCGAGGTGATCGACGCCGCCGCGACCAAGCCGTTCGGCTTCGTGCCCTACTACCCCGGCCCGGGCCTTGGCGGCCATTGCATCCCGATCGACCCGTTCTACCTCACCTGGAAGGCGCGCGAGTTCGGCGTGCACACGCGCTTCATCGAGCTGGCCGGCGAGATCAACCACCGCATGCCGGAGTGGGTGGTGCAGAAACTGGCGGCCGCGCTGAATGCGCGCGGCACGCCGGTGCGCGACGCGCGCATCCTGGTGCTGGGCATCGCCTACAAGAAGAACGTGGACGACCTGCGCGAGTCACCGTCGGTGGAGCTGATGGACCAGCTCATGCAGCTCGGCGCGCGCGTCGAGTACTCCGATCCGCACATTCCCGCGTTCCCGCACATCCGCCGCGCGCACTTTGACTTGAAAAGCGTGAAGCTCACGCCGGCCTCACTGAAGCGCTATGACGCCGTGCTGCTGGCGACCAACCACGACGCGTTCGATTACGACCGCATCGCGAGGCACGCGAAGCTGATCGTCGACACGCGCGGGGTCTACCGCAAGCCGCGGTCGAACGTGGTGAAAGCCTAGAAATCAATCGGGTCAGAGTCGATTGATTTTCCGGCGTCGCCCACAGCCAAGGCGCGGACCGCCCCGCGGCAACGGACTCGCGCGGCGGCCGCTGCTGACCCCGACACTATCCCGGAATGCGTGACTGCCCAACGGCCAGCCGGTCTGCGTCGCGTCTCGAATCTGCTGCAACGTGGCAGCGCCGATCTGCTGGTCGAACAGCGCGAGGTACGCCTCGCAGCGTTCGGCCGTGGAGGATCCCAGCGACAAGTACAGTGGATGCGGGCGAACCAGGGGATCCGGATGGCCGCAGGCGTTCGCCTGAAAGCTGGACCAAGGGTAGTCAGCGGGGCCAGCGACCATGGCGGCCCGCACGGGATTCAGCTCTATGTAACGGCTGCAGAGCAGGAAGTACGCGTCGCTGTCGATCGCACAGGCTCGATAGCGTCCTTCCCACAGACTGCCCGTCCTCTCGCGGCGCCAATTGATGAACTGCGCATACCGGCGCCCCACCGACTGCATCGCCCGCGGCAAGCCGTCCTCGGACACCGGGGAAACCAGCAGGTGGACGTGGTTCGTCATGAGCACGTACGCATGCACGCTGCAGCCATATCGAGCGCATGCATCAGCAAGGCATTCCCGGTAGAACCGGTGATCTGCCTCGCTGAAAAAGACGCGGCCGCGGTTGTTTCCACGCTGGATGACGTGCTGCGGCTGTCCGGGAGCCAGGAACCGTGAGGGTCGTGCCATTGTTTTGTTCTTGTCGGCGCGACCACGATCTTAGCAGCGACCCTGCCGCTGTCTACTTTTTCAATCGACTCTGACCCGATTGAAAAGTCAGCCGACCCATTTGCGCGCGTTGCGGAACATCTGGATCCACGGCGTGAACTCGCCGTTATCGCGCGGCCACCAGGAACCAGTGACGCCGCGGATGGTGCGCTCGGGATGCGGCATCAGCACGGTCACGCGGCCGTCGTCGTTGCAAAGGGCGGTGATGCCCTCGGGCGAGCCGTTCGGGTTCTGCGGATAGCGCGAGGCCACGCGCCCGCCGGCGTCGACGAACCGGATCGCGACCTGGCCGTTGCGCTTGAGCGCCTCGAGATCGGCGGGGCCGGCGAACTCGGCGCGGCCCTCGCCGTGCGCAACCGAGATCGGCAGCAGCGATCCGCGCATGCCGGCGAAGAACAGTGAACGACTTTCTAGCACTGCTACCTGCGCCCAGCGCGCCTCGAACTGCTCGGACTTGTTGCGACGGAACACCGGCCAGTGCTTCGCGCCGGGCACGATCTCCTTCAGCGCAGCGAACATCTGGCAGCCGTTGCACACGCCGAGCGCGAAGCGGTCGTTGCGCGCGAGGAACTCGCCGAACGCGACGCGCGTGCGCTCGTGGAACAGGATCGACTTGGCCCAGCCCTGGCCGGCGCCGAGCACGTCGCCGTACGAGAAGCCGCCGCAGGCGACCACGCCGCGGAAATCGTCCAGCTTCACGCGGCCCTCGATCAGGTCGGTCATGTGCACGTCGATGCTGTCGAAGCCGGCGCTGTGGAAGGCCCAGGCCATCTCGACCTGCCCGTTCACGCCCTGCTCGCGCAGGATCGCCACGCGCGGCCGCGCCTTCAGCACGGCGGGGGCCTTACCCGGATCGAAGGTCAGCGAAACGTTCAGGCCGGCGTCGGCCGGGTCGCCGGCGGACTCGAACTCCTCGCGCGCGCACTCGGGGTTGTCGCGCTGCGCGGCGACGCGATGGCTGGTCTCGGCCCAGATCTTGTACAGCACGGCCCGCGGCTCCTCGAGCAGCACGCGCTCGCGGTAGCTGAAGCGGATCGAATCGTCGGCGCCGACCGTGCCCAGGTCGGCGACGGTCAGCCGGGCCGCCACCAGGCGCGAGCGCACGTGCGCCAGGTCCGACGCGCGGACCTGGACGACGATACCGAGCTCTTCGGTGAACAGCGCCGCGATCGGGTCGTCGCCGAGCTCGTCCAGCACGATGTCGATGCCGCAATGGCCGGCGAACGCCATTTCGGCCAGCGTCGCCAGCAGGCCGCCGTCGGAACGGTCGTGGCAGGCGAGCAGTGTCCCCTTCTCGTTGAGTTGCTGGACCGCCTCGAACGCGGCCTTGAGCATCAAAGGATCATCGACGTCGGGTGGCGTCTCGCCCAGCACGCCGTGCACCTGTGCCAGCACCGAGCCACCGAGGCGATTCTTGCCGGCGCCGAGGTCGATCAGCAGCAGGCGCGTGCCTTCGGCGACGGTGCGGAGCTGCGGCGTGAGCGACTTGCGCACGTCGGCGACCGGCGTAAACGCCGAGACGATCAGCGAGAGAGGTGCCGTCTGCGTGATCGCTTTCGAATCCGCTTGCCAGACCGCGCGCATCGACAGCGAATCCTTGCCGACCGGGATGGCGATGCCGAGCGCCGGGCACAGTTCGGCGCCGACCGCGCGCACGGTGTCGTACAGCCGCGCGTCCTCGTCGCCGTGGCCGGCCGCGGCCATCCAGTTGGCGGATAGCTTGATATCGCCGAGCTTGCCGATGCGCGCCGAGACAATATTGGTCAGGGCCTCGCCCACCGCCATGCGGCCCGAGGCCGGCGCGTCGAGCAGCGCCAGCGGGGTGCGCTCGCCCATCGCCATGGCCTCACCAGAGAAACCGGCGAAACCGCCGGCAGTGACCGCGCAATCCGCCACCGGCACCTGCCAGGGCCCGACCATCTGGTCGCGCACGGTGAGGCCACCGACGGTGCGGTCGCCGATCGTGATCAGGAACTGCTTGGACGCAACCGCCGGGAAGCGCAGCACGCGCGCGGCCGCGTCGGCGATGTCGATCGAGCGGTGATCGAATGCGGACCCGCGCGCCGGCGCGCGGCGCGCCTCGCGATGCAGCCGCGGCGCCTTGCCCAGCAGCACCGGCATCGGCATGTCGACCGCGGCGGTGCCGTCCTCGTCGGTGACGCGCAGTTGCCGCTCGGCCGTGGCGCGGCCGACCACGGCGATCGGGCAGCGCTCACGCCTGCAGGCCTGCTCCAGTGCCGGCAGGCTTTCGGGCAGCACCGCAAGCACGTAACGCTCCTGCGCCTCGTTGCACCAGATCTCCATCGGCGACAGCGACGGATCGGCCGAGGCGATCGCGCGCAGGCGGATCTCGCCGCCACGGTCGTCGGCGTGCACCAGCTCGGGCAGCGCGTTGGACAGGCCGCCGGCGCCGACGTCATGGATCGACAGGATCGGGTTGTTCTCGCCCTGCGCCCAGCACCAATCGATCACTTCCTGGCAGCGGCGCTGCAGCTCGGGGTTGGCGCGCTGCACCGAGGCGAAATCGAGCTCGGCGCTGCTCGCGCCGGTCGCCATCGATGACGCCGCGCCGCCGCCCAGCCCAATCAGCATCGCCGGGCCGCCGAGCACGACCAGTTGCGCCTCGGGCGGTACGGCGAGCTTTTGTACGTGCGCGGGCCGCACGTTGCCCAGCCCGCCCGCGATCATGATCGGCTTGTGGTAGCCGCGGCGCACATCGGCGTCTTTCGTCTCGAACGTCCGGAAGTAGCCGGCGAGGTTCGGCCGGCCGAATTCGTTGTTGTAGGCCGCGGCGCCGATCGGGCCCTCGGTCATGATCGACAGCGGCGTCGCCATCGTCGCCGGCCGCGAGTCGTCGAACTCCCAGGGCTGCGCGAAGCCCGGGATGCGCAGGTGCGACACCGAGAAGCCGCACAGGCCGGCCTTGGGCCGCGCGCCGCGGCCGGTCGCCGCCTCGTCGCGGATCTCGCCACCGGCGCCGGTACCCGCACCCGGATGCGGCGAGATGCCGGTCGGGTGGTTGTGCGTCTCGACCTTCATCAGCACGTGCGCCGGCTCGTCGAGCGCGCGCCACTGCGGATCGGTGCCGCGCACGAAGCGCGCGGTCAGGCCACCTTCGACGACGGCTGCGTTGTCCGTATACGCCGACAGCACGCCGCCCGGCGAAGCCTTGTGCGACTGCTTGATCAGCTCGAACAGCGAATGCTCCTGCTTCTTGCCGTCGAGCGTGAATTCGGCGTTGAAGATCTTGTGCCGGCAGTGCTCGGAGTTGATCTGCGCGAACATCATCAGCTCGGCGTCGGTCGGGTCACGACCCACCGCCGCGTAGTGCTGCGCGAGGTAATCCATCTCGATGGCCGACAGCGCCAGGCCCCAGTCGCGGTTGGCGGCCTCGAGCGCGGCGCGGCCGCCCTTCAGCACGCCGACGTGGCGCAGCTCGCGGCGCGCCGGCGCATCGAACACCTGCGCCAGCGCGGCGGGATCCTCGAGCACGCTCTCGGTCATGCGGTCGTGCAGCTCGTCGAGCGCGGCCGCCGGCAGGCGGTTCGCGCCCTCGATCAGGCACGCGCGGCCCAGCTCGACGCGTTGCACCGCGAGGCCACAGACGCGCGCGATGTCGGTCGCCTTGCTGCTCCACGGCGACACCGTGCCCAGCCGCGGCACGACATGGAGCATGCGCGCTGACGCGCCCGCCGCCGGCAGCGAGTCCGGGCCCGGTCCGAGCAGCCGGCGCAGCGCATCCAGCGGCACGCCGTCGGCATCGACGATGAAGAAATCGGTGACGCGCACGCCGCTGACGTCCGGTGCGTGGCGGCGCAGCCGTGCCAGCAGGCGCTCGACGCGGAACGCGGACAGCGCGGCCGTGCCCGGCAGGATCTGGATCGGGCTGCGCGCCCGGTTCATCAGTTCAGGTCCCGCCAGGACAGGCCATCGTCCTGGTGCGCACAGACGATCTCGAAAATGGGGTCAGACCCCGATTTCGCGGACCCCGGCCCGATGGCAGAGTTGGCCGCGGCCAGCGCCAGCGCCGGCGTGTTGTTCTTCTCCGACAGGTGCGTCAGCACCAGGTGGCGCAGGCGCGAGCAGTCGGCCGTGCGCAGGAACTCCGCCGACTGCGCGTTCGACAGGTGGCCCAGCGGACCGCCGACGCGCTGCTTCAGTGGCCGGTCGTACGGACCGTTCTCCAGCATGTCGACGTCGTGGTTGAACTCGAGCATCAGCGCATCGCAGGCCGACAGCGCCTTGCGCATGCCGTCGGTGAACGCGCCGGCGTCGGACAGCGTGCCGACGCGGAACGTGCCGTCGCCGAACACGAAGTGGGTCGGCTCGGCCGCATCGTGCGGCACGGCGAAGGGCTGGACCAGCAGGTCGCCGATCGCGAATGCTTCGTCCGGGCCGAAGCAGTGGGTGCGCGGTACCGGGCCGTCCTTCCACGCCGCCCTCGTGCCCGGGCTGAGCCAGACCGGGAGGCGGTGCTTGCGCGCGAAGCGCGCGACGCCGCCGATGTGGTCGGCGTGCTCGTGGGTGACGACCACCGCGTCCACCGCGCGCGGCTCGACGCCGAGCCGGCGCAGGCGCTTCTCGGTCTCGCGCAGCATGAAGCCGCAGTCCATCAGCACGGTAGTGGCGCCGGCCTGGATCAACGTGCCGTTGCCGCGGCTGCCGCTGCCCAGCATCGCGAAACGCATCAGGTGTCATGCCGGCGGAAGCCGGCATCCAGTGTGGTAAAGGCGCTGGATTCCGGCTTGCGCCGGAATGACGATTTCACCGGTCCTTGCCTCGCGTGAACGTCGGGAACGGCGTGACCTTGCTCGCGCCTTCCGGCAGCGGGCTGATCTTCGCGGCGCCGGGCTTGCTGACCTCGTCGATCCGGATGACCGCGTGCACCGGGATGAAGGTGCGCGTGACGTTGTCGAACTCGGTCTTGAGCTTCTCTTCGCCCGGGTCCAGCACGACGGTCGACTTCTCGCCGAACACGATCTGCTCGACCTCGACGAACCCGAGCAGGCCGCCGTGGCTCACGCTGCGGGCGTAGATCTCGTAGACCTGGCCCTGGTTCGTGAAGCTGACGCGGTAGAGACGCTGCTTGCTCATGTGTCTGGGCGAAAAAATGGCGGAGAGGGAGGGATTCGAACCCCCGGTACCTTGCGGTACAACGGCTTTCGAGACCGCCGCATTAAACCGCTCTGCCACCTCTCCGGAACAAAGAAATCCGTAGCCTTCAACCTCTTGATTCGGCCTGCTTATCCGCCGCAAGGCGACCTGTGCCCGGCCTCACGGTAGAGTCGGAATACCCGCCTCAAAAGGGCCGCCATTGTAGATGAAGCTCCACTGGCCGTCTGCCGCATTGCTCCAGCGCGTGGCGCCCGCCGCGGGCATGGCGGCGGTTGGCTTGTTGTTGCTGGGCACGCTGTCCACCTGCTCCCCCAAACGGCCCCTGCTCGAGCGCGTCGAAACCCTCGGCGTGCTGCGCGTCGCCACCGTCAACAGCCCGACCACCTACTACGTCGGCGCCACCGGGCCGGTCGGCTTCGAGTACGACCTGACGCGCGCCTTCGCCGAGGAGCTCGGCCTCAAGCACGAGATCGTGGTCGTGGATTCCGAAGCCGAGGTGCTGGAGCTGGTGCTGACTGGGCGCGCGCACTTCGGCGCCGGCCTGAGCATGACCCCGGCCAGTGAGGGCCTGGCGACGTTCACGCCGCCGCTGCGCTCGACCGCGCTGCAGCTGGTCTACCGCGCCGGCCGGCCGCGGCCGCGCAGCCTGTATGAGCTCGACGGCATGCCGATCATCCCGGCGGACAGCGCTGCCGCGCAGGCCCTGCGCGAGCTGAAATCCATCAATCCGTCGCTGACCTGGGCCGAGACGCAGGACTACGGCAGCGAGGAGTTGCTGACGCGCGTGGCCAACGGCCAGGCCGAATTCACCGTCACGCCCTCGGACCTGGTCGCGATCAACCAGCGCTACTACCCGAAGCTGCGCGTGGCGTTCTCGATGAGCGATTCGCAGAACGTCGGCTGGGCGTTCGCGCCTGGCGACGACAGCCTGCTCGACGCCGCGCTGGGCTTCCTCGAGCGGCTCGATCCCAAGCAGCTGGCGCAGATTCGCGACCGCTACTTCGGCCACGTGTCGCAGGTCGGCCAGTACGGGGCGCTGGTGCTGGCGACGCACGCCCAGACGCGCCTGCCGCGCTATCGCAAGGTGTTCGAGGAATCGGCCACGCGCCACGGACTCGACTGGCGGCTGCTGGCCGCGGTCGGCTACCAGGAGTCGAACTGGGACCCGGCCGCCGTCAGCCCGACCGGCGTGCGCGGCCTGATGCAGATCACCACCGACACGGCGCAGTTCTTGCGGATCGACGACCGGCTCGACCCGAATCAGTCCATCCGCGGCGCCGCGCGCTACCTGCAGCGCATTTCCGCCGCGCTGCCGCGCGAGATCGCCGAGCCCGACCGCACCTGGATGACGCTGGCGGCGTACAACGTCGGCATCGGCCACGTGGTGGACGCCCGCGAAATAACGAAGGCGCAGGGCGGCGATCCGAACCGCTGGGTCGAGGTGCGAACCCACTTGCCGCTGCTGACACAGGCACGGTGGTACAAGAAAACGAAGTACGGCTACGCGCGCGGCCACGAAGCCGTAACCTACGTCGGCAACATCCGCACCTATTACGACATGCTGAGCTGGCTGACCGGCGGGCCGCGCACCGCGAAGATCGCGCCGCCGGTCGAGCCACCGGAAGAGAAGAAGCCGGAAGACCCGCTCAACATCAACAGCCCGGTGCTCTAGTTCGAGCCCGGCAGCTTGAGGCGCTCCACCGGGCGGCCGTTGACCAGGTGCTCGCGGATGATCTCATCCACGTCTTCCTCGTCGACGTAGGTGTACCAGACGCCCTCGGGGTACACGACGATCACCGGCCCTTCCTCGCAGCGGTCCAGGCAGCCGGACTGGTTGATGCGCACCTTGTCCTTGCCCGCCAGGCCGAGCGCCTTGACCTTGGCCTTGGCGTAGTCGCGCACGCGCGTCGCGCCCTTGGCGTTGCAGCAGCCGCGCGGGTCGTCCGCCGCGCGCTGGTTGCAGCAGAAGAAGACGTGGCGCTCGTAGTAGCTCACTTGCCGAGGGTCCATCCGAGGCTGAGCGACGTGATGGTGTCGGTTTTCTTCGTGCCGGGCGGAACGTCGCTGTTGGTGCGAACGGTGTAGGAGGCCAGCGCGAAAAGTTTGCCGACCAGCGATACCTTCAGCTCGGCGACCGATTCGGTGAACGTGTTGCTGTCGCCGCTCTCGACCTTGATCGTCTCGCCAAAGTTGCCGGTCTCGGAGAAGTTCCACTTGTAGGCCAGCCGGCCGCGCACGATCAGGTCGCTGTTGTTCTCCTGCGTAATCTGCGCCTCGGTCTGCCGCGAGCCGGCGCCGAGCTCGGCCTCGAGCAGGTGCGCCGGGCCGGTCAGGATCTTGCGGCCATAACCGGCGGTTTCCGAGGTGCGCTCGCGGATCGGGCCCACCAGGTCCTTTTCGAACTCCAGCGCCAGGAAAGCGTAGTCGCGCTCGGTGAAGTTGAAGTCGGTCTTGTTGCCGAGCAGGTAGCGCTCCGCGGTGCGCACGTCGGCGCCGGTCACCGGGTCGGTCTGCTCGGTCTTGATGGCGCTGGCGTCGGTCGTGTTGCGCCACCGCTCGGACTGGTAGACCCCCTGGGCCTTGGCGTTGGCCGTCTCCGACTCGCTGTTGCCGCTCGTCACGACCAGGCCCGCGCTCACCTCGCCGGACCACGGCGGCGGCGGATCCGCGGCGAATACGGATACCGAGGCGGCGGCCAGCAGCAGGCCGACGGTGCGTAAAGACATGCATCTCTCCTTGAAAGGTGTGCGGTCCCGACGCGAGGGATTCTATGATACCGGCCATGGCCGCCCCCGCTTTCAAACAATCTCCCGCGCACGCTCCCGCGCCGTTCCCGCTTCACGCCGCCGACCAGTGCGTGAAGTGCGGCATGTGCCTGCCGCACTGCCCGACCTACGGCGTCACGCGCGACGAAGCCGAGTCGCCGCGCGGCCGCATCATGCTGATGCAGGGCCTGGCGATGGGCACGCTGCCCGCCGAGCCGGCGCTGGAAGCGCACCTCGACGGCTGCCTGACCTGCCGCGCCTGCGAAGTGGTCTGCCCCGCGCAGGTGCCTTACGGCACGCTGATCGACGCGGTGCGCGAACAGCTCGCGCACGCGCGTCCGGCCCGCGCGCGGCTGGCGGCGCTGATGGCGGCGGTGCTGACGAATCGCAAGCGGCTGTGGCTGATCGCGCTGCCGCTGTGGCTGTACCAGCGCCTGGGCCTGCAGTGGCTGGTGCGCCGGCTGCACCTGCTCGGCCGCGGCCGCCTGGCCCGCCTCGAATCGCTGATGCCCGACGTGAGCCTGCCGCGCCTGCCCGCGCCGTCGGGCGCGGGAACCGGGCCGGAAGTCGCGTTGTTCGCGAATTGCACCAGCCCGCTGACCGAGCCCGGCGCGCTGCGCGCCGCGATCGCGTTGCTCGAAGCCGCGGGCTGCCGCGTGGTGGTGCCGTCCGCGCAGACCTGCTGCGGCGCGCTGCACCAGCACGCCGGGCTGCGCGCGCCGGCGCAGGCGTGCGCGACGCGCAACCTCGAAGCCTTTGCCGGAGCGGCTCCGGTGGTCGGCATCGCCAGCGGCTGCACCGCCCAGTTGCTCGACTACGGGTTGCTGGCCGGCGCGCAGGGCGGCGCGTTCGCGAAGCGCACGCAGGACATCCACGCGTTCCTGCTCGCGCATCCGGGGTTCGCCGCGCTGCGCTTCGAACCGCTGCCGGCCCGCGTGCTGCTGCACACGCCGTGCACGCTGCGCAACGTGGTCAAGGCGCCCGACGTGGTCTTCAAGCTGCTCCAGCGCATCCCGGGCCTCGAGATCGAACGGCTCGACAGCGCCTGCTGCGGCGCGGCCGGCAGCTATTTCCTGACCCAACCCGACATGGCCGACGCGCTGCTCGAGCCGAAGCTCGCGCGGGCTCGCGCCTCGCGGCCGGACCTCCTCGTCAGCAGCAACGTCGGCTGCGCGATGCACCTCGCCGCGGGGCTGCGGCGCGAAGGGCTCAGCGTCCGGGTGGCTCACCCTCTGGAGCTGCTGGCGGCGCAGGCGCAGGCTTCGCCAGCAGCGCCTCCAGCCTGAGCAGCAGCAAATCCGCCAGCTCCTCCTGCATGAAGGTCTGCAGGCGCAACTCCTCGGCTTCCTTGGCGAGCACCTGCTGGGCGTTAAAACTATAGTCGCGCGACACCTGCAGCGTGTCGGGCGCAACCAGCACGGTGCCGCCCTCCAGCAGCTCGTACTTCACGCTGGTGGTGAGCGTGTACTCCACCGCCTTGCCGAACGGATCGACCGACAGCACTTCGCGCGATTCCTTCAGTTCCGACACGCGCAGCAGCGTGCGCGACGCGCCGAGGCTGCCAGCCAGCCGCGCGCCGCGGCGCAGCAGGCGCGAGCTCAGCGCGGCCTCCAGCGGCGGTTTCGAAACGCGGTACGGCGTGACTACGTCGAGGTAGATCGACGACAGCTGCGGCGGCAGCGGGCGCGTGCCTGCGAGATGGAAGCCGCAACCGGCCAGCACCAGCGCGAGGACTGCGGCGGCGGCGCGCATCAGACGACGAAGTTGACCAGCTTGCCGGGGACGACGACGCGCTTCTTGATGCTTTGCCCGGCGATGAACTTCTGCACGTTCGCGTCGGCCAGCGCGGCTTCCGCGACGGCGTCGTTGCCGGCGTCGGCCGGCACGTCGATGCGTCCGCGCAGCTTGCCATTGACCTGCACCACCAGCGTCACCATGTCCGCTTTCAGCGCGGCCGGGTCGGGCCCGGGCCAGCGCGCGTCGATCACCGGCTCCGCGTGACCGAGGGCCTGCCACAGCACATGGCCAATGTGCGGCGCGATCGGCGCCAGCGTCGCGACCAGCGCGTCCAGTGCTTCCTGCACGACGGCGCGGCCGGCCGGCGAGGCATCGTCGAAATCGGCGATCGTGTTCAGCAGCTCCATGTCGGCCGCGACGACGGTGTTGAGCTTGAGGCGCCGGCCGAGGTCGTCGCCGATCTTCTGCAACGTGGCGTGGGTCTTCTGGCGCAGCTTCTTCCGGCCGGCGTCCAGCGCGCCGGCGTCGAGCGCCGGCGCCGGCCCGGCGGCGACATGGTCGTGCACGCGCTTCCACAGCTTCTTGAGGAAGCGCGCCGAACCCTCGATGCTGGCGTCGGACCACTCGAGCGTGTCCTCGGGCGGCGAGGTGAACATCATGTAGCAGCGCACGGTGTCCGCGCCGTAGCGGTCCACCATCATCTGCGGATCCACGCCGTTGTTCTTCGACTTCGACATCGTCCCCAGGCCGCCCACCTCGACCGGCCTGCCGTCGGCTTTGAGCCGCGCGCTCAGGCCGTCGGCCGCGACTTCGACGTCGGCCGGGTTGAAGTAGGCGACGCGCGCGCCTTCGCGCCGCGAATAGATGTGGTTGAGCACCATGCCCTGCGTCAGCAGGTTGCTGAACGGCTCATCGACCGACACCAGGCCGAGCTCGCGCATGACCTTGGTCCAGAACCGCGAATACAGCAGGTGCAGGATCGCGTGCTCGATGCCGCCGATGTACTGGTCCACCGGCATCCAGTACCTCGCGCGCTCGTCGACCATCGCCGTCGCGTTGTCGTTGCTGCAATAGCGCAGGAAGTACCAGGACGAATCCACGAACGTGTCCATCGTGTCGGTCTCGCGCTGCGCCGCGCCACCGCACTTCGGGCACTTGCAGTTGAGGAACGCCGCGTTCTTCGCCAGCGGGTTGCCGCTGCCGTCCGGCACCAGGTCTTCGGGCAGTTTCACCGGCAGCTGCTCGTCGGGCACCGGCACGTCGCCGCACTTCGGGCAATGGATCAGCGGGATCGGGCAGCCCCAATAGCGCTGGCGCGAGATGCCCCAGTCGCGCAGGCGCCATTGCACCTGCTTTTCGCCCAAGCCCTTCTTCTCGAGATCGGCCGCGATCGCGTTGACGGCCTTCTCGTACGGCAGGCCGTCGTAGCGCCCGGAGTTCACGCACACGCCGGTCTTCGCGGCGTACCACTCGGCCCACTGCGTCTTGTCGTAGGAAAAGTTCTCGACGGCTATCGCCTGCGCGATCGGCAGCCGGTATTTCAGCGCGAAGGCAAAGTCGCGCTCGTCGTGCCCCGGCACGCCCATCACCGCGCCCTCGCCGTAGGCCATCAGCACGTAGTTGCCGACCCACAGCGGCAGCTCGGCGCCGGTCAGCGGGTGCTTCACGCTGAACCCGGTGGCGAGGCCCCGCTTCTCCTGCAGCGCGAGTTCGGCCTCGGTCGTTCCGCCTTTCCGGCATTCCTCGATGAACGCCGCGAGCTTCGGGTTGTCGCGCGCCAGGCGCGTCGCCAGCGGGTGCTCCGCCGCGACCGCGACGAACGTGCAGCCCAGCAAGGTATCCGCGCGCGTGGTGAACACCCACAGCTTCTCGTCGCGCCCGTCGAGCCCCCGCTTTCCCAATGTGTACGGGAACGCGAGCTTCACGCCTTCGGAGCGGCCGATCCAGTTGGCCTGCATCGCGCGCACGCGCTCGGGCCAGCCCGGCAGCCGGTCGAGATCCGCGAGCAGCGGCTCGGCATAGCCGGTGATGCGCAGGTAATACATCGGGATCTCGCGCTTCTCGATCAGCGCGCCGGTGCGCCAGCCGCGGCCGTCGATGACCTGCTCGTTGGCCAGCACGGTCTTGTCGACCGGATCCCAGTTCACCACGCCGGTCTTCTTGTAGGCGATGCCCTTCTCGAGCATGCGCAGGAACAGCCACTGGTTCCACTTGTAGTAGTCGGGCTGGCAGGTGGCGAGCTCGCGCGACCAGTCGATGGCGAAGCCGAGCGCCTTGAGCTGCCCGCGCATGTAGGCGATGTTGTCGTACGTCCACCGCGCCGGCGGCACGCCGTTGGCGATCGCCGCGTTCTCGGCCGGCAGGCCGAAGGCGTCGAAGCCGATCGGCTGCAGCACATTCTTGCCGCGCATGCGCTGGTAGCGAGCGATCACGTCGCCGATCGTGTAGTTACGCACGTGCCCCATGTGCAGCCGCCCGCTCGGGTACGGGAACATGCACAGGCAGTAATACTTCTCGCGGTCGGCGCGCTCGCGCGCCCGGAACGAGTCGTGCGCAGCCCAGTACTCCTGCGCCGCGCGCTCGACCGCGCGCGGGCTGTATTCCGGTTCCATCGAGAAAATTTCGCCGCCGGCCGTGGAAGGCCGCGTAGTCTACCAGCCGCCCGACGACCGGCCGCCGAAGCGACAATTCGCGTCAGCTCGGCACGCCACGATCGCCGCGGCGCGCGCGGCCGCGAGTCGCACCTGCCTGATCGGCAAGGGTTTTCCCCCGGTTCGGGCTGGCATGCCGGTTGCGTCTGATGTACTGTCTTGAGCCTTTTCCGGGGGAATCTGCATGCGTTCCAGCAAGGGTTTCACGCTCATCGAACTGATGATTGTCGTCGCGATCATCGGCATCCTCGCGGCGATCGCGATTCCCGCATACCAGGACTACATCGCGCGCGCCCAGGCCAGTGAAGCGATGCAGTTGCTAGGAGGCGCCAAGACGCCGATGGCGGAGTACTTCGCCAATTCGGGTGCCTGGCCGAGCGCTCCCGGCTCGGTCATGGCCACCCTGTCCGGCAAGTACGTGACCTCGATTTATTACACGCCCGGCTCGCCGACCAGCCCAACGAGCCTGTCGCTCTCGCTGACGGCGCAGTTCAAACCGGCAAACGTTTCGAAACTGCTGCAGGGCAAGACCATGACCTACGAAACCACGACCGGCGGAAGAATCTGGTTCTGCGGCGTGGGAGGCGGAGGCTCGGCGGTCCCCATAAAGTACCTCCCGGCCGCCTGCCGCGGAGTCTGAGGTTTTCTCCGGGTAACGGACAGGAATTGTCACCTCGGAACCCCAGTCGCCAGCCAGAGGCCCACGTAACACTCTGTTAATCCGCAGGTTTGTTCTGGCATGTGGCTTGCGTCATCAG
>JBOICR010000069.1:0-1670 GCA_050740195.1 Nevskiaceae bacterium
CGCGCCTGGCAGGCCGAGGCTCCCGGCTGGGGCAGCCGGCTGATGGCCAAGCCGGGCAGCAAGGTCGCCGAAGCCGTGCAGGTGCTGGTGCCGGCCCGGGCGCTGCGCGCCGCGCTCGACGGCGCCGATCGGCTCGGCCGCAAGCTGTCGCACGAGCGCTCGATCCTCGCGCGGGCCGGCGTCGCCGACCTCGCCGCGCTGCGTGCGCAGCCGCTCGAGTCGCTCGACCAGCTGTCGCGCAGCGTCATGCGCCGTGCGCTGGCGCTCGGCGGCGCGACCGGCGCCGTGTTCGGCATCGCCGGCGCGGCGGGGCTGGTGGCCGACGTGCCGACGCTGCTGACGCTCGCGATGCGCACGATCCACCGCGTCGGCCTGTGCTACGGCGAGAAGCCGGCGGCCGGCGACGAGCGCCAGCTCGCATTGGGAGTTTTCGCGCTGGTGTCGGCCAACTCGTCCGAGGAGAAGGCGCTCGCGCTCGGCGCGCTGCGCGCCGGCGCGGACGTGCACGAGGCGGCCTGGCGCGACGGCGTCGAGCGCGTGACCGAGCGCGAGATCGCCAAGAACGCCACGGTCTACAGCCTGCAGAACCTGGCGCGCTCGATCGGCGTGAACCTCGGCAAGCGCAAGGCTGCCGGCAGCATTCCGGTGCTCGGCGCGGCGATCGGTGCGGCGGTCAACGCGTGGTACCTGTCCGACGTCGCGCAGGCGGCGCGCTTCACCTTCCAGGAGCGCTGGCTGACCGAGCGCTATCCGGAACTGCCTACAGGTCGCCCAGCCCCAGCTCCTTGATCTTGCGGGTCAGCGTGTTGCGGCCCCAGCCCAGGCGTCGCGCCGCTTCCTGGCGCTGGCCGCCGCACTCGGCGAGCGCGATGCGGATCAGCGTGCGCTCGAACTCGGGCAGCGCTTCGCCGAGCAGGTCGTTCTGGCCGGCGCGCAATTTCAGCTCGGCCCACTGCCGCAGCAGCGTGTGCCACTCCTGCTTGTCATGCCCGCGGAAGCGGGCATCCAGCGTTTCTGGCGTCGCTGCTGGACCGGAAGACGGGATTCCGGCTTCCGCGGGAATGACGGTGGGGGCGGGAATGGCGGTTGTCTGCTTGAGTTCGGGCGGCAGGTCGGCGAGGTGGATGTCGCGGCCGGGCGCCATCACCGTCAGCCAGCGGCACGTGTTCTCCATCTGGCGCACGTTGCCCGGCCAGTCGAGCGACTTGAGGTGCTCGACGACTTCCGGGCGCGCGCGCTTGGCGGCGGTCTTGAGCTCGCGTGCGGCCTGCGCGAGGAAGTGCGACAGCAGCAACGGGATGTCGTCGCGCCGCTCGCGCATGCTCGGCACGCGCACGCGGATCACGTTGAGCCGGTGGAACAGGTCCTCGCGGAACCTGCGCGCGCGCACCTCGGCTTCGAGGTCCTGGTGCGTGGCGGCGATGACGCGCACATCGACCTTGACCGGCGCGGTGCCGCCAACGCGGTAGAACTCGCCGTCGCTCAGCACGCGCAGCAGGCGCGTCTGCAGGTCGTGCGGCATGTCGCCGATCTCGTCGAGGAACAGCGTGCCCCCGTCGGCCTGCTCGAAGCGGCCCTTGCGCTGGGTCTGCGCGCCGGTGAAGGCGCCGCGCTCGTGGCCGAAGAATTCCGACTCCATCAGGTCCTTCGGGATCGCGGCGGTGTTGACC
>JBOICR010000070.1:0-1573 GCA_050740195.1 Nevskiaceae bacterium
TTGCCGAGCTCGGCCGGGCCGGGCAGGTATTCGGCCACCGCGCCCATTTCGATCGCGCCCTGGCCGTTGTTCTCCTCGGCCAGCGGCGCCACGCCGCAGCCGACGAGGCCGTGATGGCCCGTCAACAAGAGAAGGTCGAGCAGCGTGGTCGTGAGGCCGGAGCCGCCGGGCTGCCGCAACACGCCCTGGCCGACGAGAATCACGGCGCGGGAGGTCTTCGCAAAGGCGCGGGCCGCGTCTTTCAAGGCAGCGGACGTTGAGCCGGTCTGCTGTTCGATGGCCGGCCAGGCCAGCGCCTTCACGGTGTCGCCTATGGCCGTCACGTAAGCGGGTGCGCGCTGCGAGAGCGGCTGGGCGACGAGTCCTTCCTCCACGACGGCCTTGATGAGCCCCAGCACGACGGCCTGGAACCGATCCGGATGAACGCCGAAGTGGTGGGCCGACAGGTTGGCGATGTTGCTGATCGTGCCGATTGCCGGTTGCAGCGCCTCGACCGTGATCAGCGTGGCGCCGTTCTTTTTGACCGCTTCCTTGACCTTGAGCCCGGTGATCGGGTTGGCCTCGGTGATGTTCGTGCCGACGAGCAGCAGGGCTTCGGCGTCGACGATGTCCTCGAACGTGACCGTCCACCGGTGGGTGCCCTGCACGCGGCGCAGTGCGCGGACGCCGTTGATGTGGCCGTAGCGGGCGCTGCTGTCGAGCTTGTTCGTGCCGACGGCCAGCCGCATGAACTTCTGGAACACGTAGAGGTCCTCGTTCGTGCAGCGGGAGGCGATCAGGCCGGCGAAGGCCTGGGCGCCATGGGCCATTTTCAACTGCATGGCCCGCTCGGCGACATATTCGAGCGCGTCTTCCCAGGTCGCCTCGACCAGTTTCCCGTCGCGCCGGATCAGCGGATGCTGCAGCCGGTCTTCGTGCGTGCTGACGTGGTAGCCGAAGAAGCCGCGCGCGCAGAGGTCGCCGTTGTTGCGGCCGGCGCCCTGAGCGGACATGACCTCGATCAGGTCGTTGTCTTTCGTCTGGAGCGTGATCTGGCAGCCGTCGCCGCAGTAGGTGCAGGTCGTGTCGGCGCGCTTGAGCATCCAGGGGCGGAACTCGTACATGGACAGCCGGCTCGTGATCGCGCCGACCGGGCAGATCTGCACGCAGCCGCCGCAGAACTCGCAGTCCAGCGGATGGGCGCCGAAGTGCTTGATCTCCGTCATCGTGCCCCGGCCGGACGGCGCCAGCGCGTTCACGTCCATCACCTGGTCGCAGTAGCGCACGCAGCGCAGGCACTGGACGCAGCGGTTCATCTGGGTTTCGATCAGCGCGCTGAAATATGCCTTGGGGAAGATCCGCTTGGTCTCGGTGAACCGGCTCGTGGTCGGCGTGTACTCGTGCGAGAAGTCCTGGAGATCGCACCGGCCGCCCTGGTCGCAGACGGGGCAGTCCAGCGGGTGGTTGGCCAGGATGAATTCCAGGACGGATTTGTGCGCCTCGTTCACCACGGTGGTGGCGGTGCGGACGACCATGCCTTCGGCCACCGGCGTGCTGCAGGAGGTCTGAAGCTTCGGCACCTTTTCGATTTCCA
>JBOICR010000071.1:0-2823 GCA_050740195.1 Nevskiaceae bacterium
AAATCCGCCGCCACCTGCGATGCAATCGCCTCGATGGGCTGGCCCTGCTGCATGAGCGCGAGTGCCCGCGCCGCGGCGCGACCTTGCTCCGTCAGGTCGGGGGTGAAGCCGGCGGCACGCCGGTTCAGCCGGTGGACGTCCAGCGGCGTTGCGTGAAACGAGGACTGCCGCAACTCCGCTTTCGCAGACCCGCGCGCGTCGCACACGCGCGTCTCCCATTGCCAGACGTAATTCTGCTGCACGAGCGTGGCGGTGATCGTGACGGTGATGCGGTCATCCACGGCCAGATCCAGCGGCTGTTCCAGCGGGAACGCGGCCTGGCCATAGATTGTCCGCGGGTGGTCGGGCGCGTTCGAAAAGCCGACCCCTTCAACCAGCGTCGCATCGAACCACGCCGCGATCGCATGGACCTGTGCCGGCGCCTCGACCGTCCAGCCGACCTCGCCGCGGGTATCGGGCGACTCGATTGAGTGGTAGTCCAGCTCGAACAGGGTCTGCGGCGCGCCGATCAGGCGCGACCTGGAGACATCGGCCCGCTGCCAGTGGTGGGCGGCCCAGCGCCACGCCGCGGAAAGGTCCAAGCCATGGACGTCGCTGCGCCAGGCACCCAGCACGTTCGCGTGCAGCGCCGGATCCGACACGAGCTGCGCGCGCACGGTGTCGCGCTGCGGGATCTGGATGCCGCCGGGCGCCAGCAGTCGCCGGCGTGCATCGACCACGGCGCTGATATGCGCGCCATGCAGCGGCAGCGGCCCGCGCAGGTCCGAAACCATGACGTCGGCCCGCTCCGGCAGCGTGACCTCGAAGGAGAATTCCGGGATGAATTCGATGCGGTCGTCGCAGCCGTTGGCGCGCGCCAGTTCGGCGCCAACGACACGGGCCTCGGAAGGCTCCACCGCGTAGACCTTGCGCGCTCCGAGCTTGCAGGCCAGCAGCGCCATGATGCCGGTGCCGCTGCCGAGATCGAGCACGACGCTTCCCGGCCGCACGCTGCGCGCCAGCGCGGCGTGATAGGCGCGCATGCGCACCGCGTCGGCGATCATGTCGCCGTAACCCTTGAGGGTGTACTCGTTGCGCGCGCCGCGGGGACTTACGCGTGGAACCATGTGACCACCGTGAGCCGCTCGCCGGCCGTCACCGGCCCGACCTCGTGCGCGATGTTGGCAGGAAAGGCCACGAGCAGGCCCGCCCCCGGGGCGACCGGCAAGCCGACACGGGCCCAGGGCTCGCCCTTCAGCAGGCCGTAGAGTTTCAGCTCGCCGCCGGCATAGCCGCCGCCCTGCGCGCATGGGTCGTTGAGGAACACGACGGCCGACACCCGGCGCGCGGCGTATTCGCCGTGGCCCGAATCGCGGTGCGTCTTGAAGAAATCGCCGGCGCCGTAGCGCAGGAACTGCGGAATTTCCGCGCCGCTCAGCGGAATGCCGAAATGCCGCGCGACGTCGGGCCGGGCCTGCTCGAAGCGTTGCATGACCGCCTGGCGCAGCGGCTTGGCCAGCTGCACGGCCTTGGTCCGGCGAAAACCCTCGTCCACGTAGTCGCGCGCCTGGGTGTGCACGCCGGCCGGCTCCACCTTCCCGGTAGCCCGCGTCGCCGCGGCCAGGTCGCGGCACAGCGCCGGTGGCAGGAACGCCTCGTCCACGTAGATTCCCAGCTCGCGAAACGCGCCGGTGCCGAAGCCCGGCACCGGGTGGATCGGGCGAGCCTCCAGCCGCGTGGTCATTGCAGGTTCACGCGGCTCTCGATGATCGCGCAGGCCGCGGCCAGGTCCCTGCCGTCGTCGCTCAACGCCAGCTCGAACACCGGCACCTCGCGTGCCAGCCGGCCGAGCACTTCGAACTCGCGCTCGCGCATCGCGCGATCGAGGAGGTAATAGCCGTAGGTGTTGCCGAGCAGTTGCGTCGCCGCTTCCAGGCCGGCGAGCGGCCGGATCACGGCCGGGGTGCTCATCTCTCGTCGCCTGGTGAGGGCGAAGATCGCCGCGAGCGGCTCGGAGCGGTCATGAAACCCGTCGGTGAGCGACAGGTGGCGCTTGTCCGATCCGGGGGCCAGCGGCAGCGAATCCGGGTTCGCGTCGAGCAGGCGCGCCGACTGGTCCCAGAGCCGGATCAGCGGATAGCCCGGCTGGACGCGGATGCCGGCGTCGCGCGAGAGCAGGCACGACACGTCGTCGGCGAGGATGCTGGCGCCGCGTTGCGCGAAGGCCGCAGCCAGGGTCGACTTGCCGCATCCGCTCGCGCCGGCGAACGCCACGCAGCCGCGGCCGAGGTGCGCGCTGCTCGCATGCAGGCAGACATGGCCGCGCAAGCGCAGCAGGAAGGCGAATACCGGCCCGAGCAGGTAGGTGGCGACGGAATCGAGGGTGTAGGAATCGGGCCAGCTGACCCACAGCGACGATGCCTGCGGGTCGAAGTGGAACGACAGGCCGTCGCTGTAGCGGAGCTCGAAATGACCGTGCTCCGTTTCGCGGCACACCAGCCACGGCGCGCCGTGCCCGTCGCGCTGCGGATGCTCGTAGCGCACGCGGGAGCGCGCGATGGCCGGCGGTGCCTCACCCAGTATGACCCGCAGGTCCGCCGCTGCTTCGCCGGCCCGTTCAGGACGGCTGGCCAGCCCGGGAATGGGCAGGTTGCTGGCGAGAGTCAGCCCGAACGCGGGCGCCCTGAACGTCAAAAGGCAACTCAGCTCGGGTTCACCATGGTGGGCTGGGGCGGGCTGGCGCCGTCGGGTGTGGACTTGGACCCGACCGCCTCGGTGAGGGTCGCTACCGAGCCGTACTTGCGCAGTTCCGGCTTGCGGTACGGCGCGCGATCTTGCGCCGGT
>JBOICR010000072.1:0-10254 GCA_050740195.1 Nevskiaceae bacterium
GGTGTCGACCTGCCTGCGCTCGCGGCAGTTCGCGACCGAATCGGTGACGACTGAAGAAGAATTGAAGAAGCGCCCGGAGCTCGCGTTCGACCGCGACTTCCTGCGCTGGATGCTGTCCGATGGCGCCGGCGCGATGCTGCTCGGCCCGGAGCCGGTGCACAGGAACGGCGTCGCGCTGCGCCTCGACTGGATCGAGATGATGTCGTTCGCACACGAGCAGCCGGCGTGCATGTACGCGGGCTCCGAGAAGCTGCCGGACGGCCGCCTGCGCGGCTGGCGCGAGTTCGCCTCGACCGTCGATGCCGCGCAGCGCTGCGCGTTCACGCTCAAGCAGGTCGTGCGCCAAATCAACGACCACGTCGTTAAGTACTGCATCGAGCGCGCGCTGGCGGAGGTCCTGCGCCGCCGCCAGATCAAGGCCGACGACGTGCGCTGGTTCCTGCCGCACTACTCGTCCGAGTATTTCCGCGACCCGGTGCACCAGGCGATCAAGCGCGTCGGCTTCGACGTGCCGCAGGAGCGCTGGTTCACCAATCTCACCACGGTCGGCAACGTCGGTGCGGCGTCGCCGTACCTGATGCTCGAGGAGCTGGTGCGGCTGCACGGCATCGAGCCGGGCGACCGGATCCTGATGTTCGTGCCGGAGAGCGGGCGCTTCTCCGCGGCCTACGCGCTGATCACGGCCGTCAACGGCGCCGCCTGACGCGGCGCCGCCGCGCATGAAGAAATCCGAGGTCCCCCAGGACGGCCGGCCGGAGTACGGCGGCGAGCGCCGCGCGCTCTACGCCGTAGACGAACAGGGGCATTACGCGACCGTCGCGTCTGCCGGCTGGAGCGTCGACGGGATCGTGAACCAGCAGGCCGTGGACGAGTACCGCCGCCTCGCCGACGAGACGCTCGCGCGGGCGCGCGCCGGGCAGGCCTCGGCGCTGGAATTCCACATGTACGACCACCGCATGGAGCTCGAGACGCTCGCCGAGGCCACCGGCCTGTGGCGCTGGCGCGTGCGCCGGCATTTGCGGCCCGGCAGGTTCGCCGCGCTGGCGCCGGCCTTGAAGCAGCGCTACGCCGACGCGCTCGGCGTGCCGGCGGAACTTCTGGACCGGCTGCCGTGAACGCGCCGACCGCCGCGCCGACGTTCGAGCACCGCCACGCCGGGCACTGCGAAACCGGCGTGACCGCGGGGCTGTTGCGCCACGCCGGGCTGCCGATCTCCGAGCCGATGGCGCTCGGCCTCGGCAACGGCCTGACCTTCGTGCATTTCCCGTTCTTCAGGGTCGGCGGCCTGCCGCTGACCAGCTACCGCATGCCGCCCGGCATGATCTACAAGACCCTGGCTCGCTCGCTCGGCTTCACGCTGCGCCGCGAGAAGTTCCGCAGCCCCGACGCCGGCATGGCCGCGCTCGACGCACACCTCGCCGCGGGCCGGCCGGTCGGGGTGCAGACCTCGGTGTTCTGGCTGCCGTATTTCCCGCCGACGATGCGGTTCCACTTCAACGCGCACAACCTGATCGTCTACGGCCGCGAAGGCGCCGACTACCTCCTGTCCGATCCGGTGTTCGAGCATCCGCAGCGCTGCGCCGGCGCCGACCTTGCCAAGGCGCGCTTCGTGAAGGGAGCGCTCGCGCCCAAGGGGCTGCTGTACTACCCCGAGGAAGTGCCGGCGGCGATCGATTACGCGCGCCTGGTGCCGCGCGCGATCCGCAAGACCGCCAACATGATGCTGCGCACGCCGGTGCCGATCGTCGGCGTGCGCGCCATCCGCTCGCTGGCCCGGCGCATCGGCAAGCTCGCGTCCGGCGATCCGCGCTACGCGCGGCTGTTCGTCGGCCAGATCGTGCGCATGCAGGAGGAGATCGGCACCGGCGGCGGCGGCTTCCGCTTCATGTACGCCGCGTTCCTGCAGGAGGCCGGCGAGCGGCTGGAGCGCGCGGCGCTGAAGGACGCGAGCCGGCAGATGACCGGGACCGGCGACACCTGGCGGCAGTTCGCGCTGGCCGGCGCGAAATTCGTGAAGGACAAGGCGAACGCGGATTTCGCGCGGCTGGTCGCGGCGTTGAACGCGTGCGCCGATCGCGAGGAGCAGGTCTACCGTTTCCTGCTGGCCAACGCCTAGGTCGTCACGTACACGGCCTGGCAACCGTGGCGGCTCGCGCGCACCGATAACAAGGCGGCGCCTTCCCGATTCTCGATGAAGCGGCAGATTCGCGCCGCGGCGGCATGCCCGGAGTACGCCGCCGCCGCCTCGTCGCGGACGGTTCCTGCCGGCCAGTGTTCGCGCGCGAGCGCTTCGTTGGCGGCGTGCTCGTCGTCGTAGCGGCGCACCCACTGCACGGTCGCCAGCGGCCGCGCGGCGTTCTGGTCGACGAACAGCCAATGGCTCGACTCCGCCAGCGCGGCATCCGGCGGCAGGCCGAGGCGCGCGCGATGCTCGGGCAACGGCCAGACGCATTCCTCGACGGCACCGATCAGGGCCTGGGTGCGGTGCTCGCTGCGCAGCCCGGCCAGCTCGAGCGCCGCCTCGAACGGGAATTCATTCGCGGCCACCGCCTGGTTCGAGCCGTGGATGCCCAGGCTCGCGGCGACGTAGAAGCCCGCCATGTTGCTCGACTGGTTGATGAACGCGACCGGCGTCGGCAGGCCGCGCGAGGTGACGGCCTTCACCAGCGCGATGCTGTCGCCGGACGTGCCGTGCGTCAGCGCGAGGTACAGCGGGCAGCGCGACTCGGGCCGCAGCTGCTTGAGGCAGCGGTAGGCGCCGAGCAGCGACAGCTCGATCAGCCGGCTCACACGGCGCGGCGGCTCCGCCATCAGCGGCTGCAGCAGCGGCCGCAGCGGCGTGGCCGGGTCTGCGGCGGGCAGCACCACCGTCGCGGCAGCGGCGATCTTCAGCGGCGTCATCGCGCCAGAACCACGCTGGTGTTGTTGCCGCCGAAGCCGAAGAAGTTGCACAGCACCGCGCCGCTCGCCGCGAGCGGACGGGGCACCGTCTCGGGGCGCAGGCCCGCCGCCGCGTCGGGCTGCTCGAACCCCGGCGTCGGCGGCAGGAAGCCTTCGCGCCAGCACGCCACCAGGCCCAGCATCTCGATCGCGCCGCACGCGCCGAGCGTGTGGCCGAAATACGGCTTGATCGACGTCAGCGGCGGCAGTGCGTCGCCGAAGGCGCGCCGCACCGCCTCGCCTTCCGACGCGTCGTTGCTCGGCGTGCCGGTGCCATGCGCCTTGATCGCGAGCAGGTCGCGCGCGCGCAGGCCGGCGTCGGCGAGCGCATCGGCCATGACCTCGGCGACGCGCTCGGGCAGCGAGTTGGTCGGCGTCGACGGATCGCAGGCGGTGGCGGCGCCGACCAGGCGCACCGCGCCGGGCCGCATCTCGCGCCCGAGCACCAGCGCGCCAACGCCTTCGCCCAGCACCAGGCCGTCGCGCGCCCGGTCGAACGGCCGGTAGCCGGCGCGCGTCAGCAGCATCAGCGAAGCGAAGCCGAGCAGCGACAGGCGGTTGTAGCCCTCGACGCCGACCACCAGCGCGTGGTCGAGGTGCCCCTCGGTGATCAGCGCGCGCGCGTACAGCGCGGCGTTGGCCGACGACGAGCAGGCGGTGTTGAACGCGTACTGCGGCCCGGCGATCGAGAACCGGGTCGCGAGTTCGCGCGCGACCTTGGTGTGGTCGGGCACCGCGATCAGCGGCACCTCGCCGCGTGCATACGCCTGCTCGTAACCGGCCTCGATCAGCGGCAGGTTCAGTGCCGTGCTGCCGAGGAAGATCCCCATGCGTGCGACCGCCCGCGGCGGCAGCGCGGCCTCTGCCAACGCATCGCCGACCGCGGCGCCCGCCATCCGCAGCATCGCGCCGGCATCGCGCGCATCGGAGGCGAAATGGAACGGCAGCGGAGCGCCGCCGTACTCGACCGGCGAGGAGCGCGGCTCCGGCGCAGCGCGCGCGAGTGCAGCGGCGTGCGCGGGCAGGCCGCGGCCGAGGGTGGTGACCAGGCCGCCGCCGAGGAGATACGCGGGAGTCGACGCCACCGGCTCAGGCCGGCTGCAGGTGGTCGGCCAGCGTGTTGATCGAGCGCATGACCCGGATCAGCTCCTTGGGGTCGGTGATGCGCACGCCGAAGTGCACCTGCAGTGCCATCGAGATCTGCAGGCCGTCGATCGAATCGAGCCTGAGCGAGCTCTGCGGTCCGAACAGCGCGTCGTCGTCGCCGATCGTTTCGGGCGCGACGTCCTTGTCGGCCTCGGTGACGATCAGGGTTTTCAGGCGCAGTTTCAGCGCCGGGTCGTGCGAGCCTTTCATGATTCGGTGCGAGGGAAGAGCAGCGTGGCGAGCGTGAACGCAACGAGGGCGAAGGCCGCGAGCGCGGCCGACTCGGGCAGCACCTCGGCGACGCCGCCGCTCCGCAGCAGGATATCCCAGCAGCCTTCCAGGGCCCACGACATCGGCGAAGCCGAACTCGCCGCCTGCATCGCCGGCGGCATCACCAGCTTGGGCACCATCACGCCGCCGACCGCGCCGAGCACGAGGTTGGCAACACCGCCGAGCGTGGTCGCCTGCACTGCCGAGCGCGCGACGACCGCCACCAGCAGGCCGAAGCCGATCGCCGCGAACGACAGCGCGGTCGCGATCAGCCACAACCCGGCGAGGCTGTCGCCGAGGCCAAGCCGGTCGCCACCCAGCGCGGGCACGACCCAGGCGCCGACCGCGAGCATGACCGCGAGCTGGCCGAGGTTCAGCAGGTAGTACGCCGGGAATTTCGCGGCGAGCAGGCGCGCCGGCGAGACGTTCAGCAGCGCCAGGCGCTGCAGGTTGCCCTGCTCGCGTTCGGTCAGCACGCTGGTGGCCAGCGGCAGCACGACGAAGAACATCGCGAACACCAGCCACGCCGGCACGCTCTGCTGTACGGCGTTGGGCTGCGCCGGCAGCGCGCCGGCGCCGACGTACACCGCCTCGAGCGGCAGCCGCGCCGGGTCCACCTGGCCGCGGAATTTCTGTGCCTCTTCGTGCGGTACGCCCATCGCGTCCTCGAGCAGGTACTCGGCCTGCACCGAAGCCAGCGCCGCGCGAACGTGCGCCTCGAACAACAGGCGCGCCTGCGCCGGCGCGCTCGGCGAGAGATACACCCGGATCAGCGTGCCCGGCGCACCGTCGGCGGCGCCGGCGATGCGCTGGGCGAAGCCCGCATCGATCGCCACCGCGAACGGCGCCTCATCGGCGCGCAGCCGCTCGAGCAGCTGTGCCTCGTCGGTCGCGGGCAGCCGCACCAGCGTCGGCCGCGCCGCCAGCGCATCGCCGAGCGCCAGCGCGAAGTAGCCGCCGTCCTGGTCGAGCCACAAATACGACAGCGTCGCGCGGCGCTCCGGGTCCATCGCATCGCGCAGCGCCAGCGACATGATCAGGATGAACACGGCCGGCATCACGAACAGCACGGCCAGGCCGTGGCGGTCGCGCAGCAGCACGCGCAGCTCCTTGCCGACCAGCGCCGCGAAGATGCGCATCGCCCGGTCCCCCGCTCAGTCCCGCAGCCGGTGGTGGGTGAGCCGCAGGAACAGGTCCTCGAGGTCGCGACAGCCATGCGCGCCCGGCGCGCCGAGCAGCCCGGCCAGCGTGCCTTCGGCGAGGACCTTGCCGGCATCGACGATCGCGACGCGGTCGCAGATCTCCTGCACCTCGTCCATGTAGTGGCTCGTGTACAGCACGGTGAGTTTTTGCTCGTCGCGCAGCCGCCGGATCACGTCCAGGATGAACGCGCGCGACTGCGGGTCGACGCCGACGGTCGGCTCGTCGAGCACGAGGATGCGCGGCGCATGCAGCAGCGCGAGCGCAAGGTTCAGCCGGCGCTTGAGCCCGCCCGAGAGCACCTCGGCGCGCTTGCCGTGGTGCTCGCCAAGCTGCGCGGCGTCGCTGGCGAAGGCGACGCGCTGCGTGAGCGCCTCGCCGGCGAGGCCGCCGGCGGCGCCGTAGAAGTTCAGGTTCTCGGCGACGGTCAGCATCGGGTAGAAGCCGAAGTCCTGCGGCGCCAGACCGCACAACCGGCGGATGGCGGGCAGCGCGCGGTCCATGTCGTGTCCGGCGACGCGCACGCTGCCGGCGTCCTTGCGCACCAGCCCGAGCATGATCGAGATCAGCGTGGTCTTGCCCGCGCCGTTCGGGCCCAGCAGGCCGAAGATGCTGCCTTCGGGGACTGCCAGTCGCACGCCGTCGAGCGCCGGGCCGCTCGCGTCGCGGTAGCGCTTCGAAACACCGTCGACGTCGATGATGGCGGTCAGGGCGGACATCGGCCGGAGTATACAATCCGCGCATGCGTAAGCTGCTGTTTTTCCTGACGCTGTTCGCCGCGGGCGGCGCGGGCGCGCAGGAACGTGCACCGGCCGATCCGGACGCAAGGCTCAAGGCGAAGTGGGAGCAGCAGTTTCGCGACGCGGACCACGATCGCAGCCGCTCGCTCGATCGGGCCGAAGCCGAAGCCGGGCTGCCGAAGGTGCTGTGGCGCAATTTCGCGGCGATCGACACCGACGCCGACGGCGCGATCACGCCCGAAGAGCTGTGGGCGATGCACCAGCGCGAGGTTGCGGCGCGCGACAAGCGCCGCGCCGAGCGCGTCGGACCCTCGCGCTGAAATGGAGCAGGACACGATCGCCGCCGTGGCCACGGCGCCCGGGCGCGGCGCGGTCGGCATCGTCCGGCTGTCCGGGCCGCGGGCCTTCGCCATCGCCGAAAAACTGACCGGCGCGCTGCCGGTCCCGCGCCACGCCGCGTTGCGCACGTTTTGCGACGCGGCGGGCGAGGCGCTCGACCAGGGCTTGCTGCTGCTGTTTGCGCGGCCCGAGTCCTACACCGGCGAGGACGTCGTCGAGCTGCAGGGCCACGGCGGCCCGCTCGTGCTGGACCTGCTGGTGCGCTCGGCGTGCGCGCTGGGCGCCCGTCCGGCGCGGCCCGGCGAGTTCTCCGAGCGCGCATTCCTGAACGGCCGGCTCGACCTCGCGCAGGCCGAAGCGATCGCCGACCTGATCAGCGCCTCGACCGCCGAGGCCGCCCGTGCGGCGCAGCGCTCGCTGTCGGGAGAGTTCTCGAAACGCGTGCGCGCACTGGTGGAGGAGCTGACCGCGCTGCGCGCGTTCGTCGAAGGCGCGCTGGATTTCTCCGACGAGGACACCGACTGGCTGGGCGATGATGCGCTGCGTACGCGCCTCGCGGCGCTGCTCGAGGGGCAGCGCGAGCTGCTGGCGAATGCTGCGCAGGGTCGCCGCCTGCGCGAAGGCATGGTCGTGGCGCTGGCCGGCCAGCCCAACGTCGGCAAGTCGACGCTGTTGAACCTGCTGGCCGGAACCGACGCGGCGATCGTGACCGACGTTCCCGGCACCACGCGCGACCTGCTGCGCGAGAACATCAGCCTCGACGGCCTGCCGCTGACCGTGGTCGACACCGCGGGACTGCGCGAGAGCGATGACCCGGTCGAGAAGGTCGGCATCGAGCGGGCCTGGGGCGCGCTCGAGCACGCCGAACTGGTGCTGTTCCTGGTGGACGACCGCGCCGGCATCGCCGACCAGGACCGCGCGCTGATCGCGCGCCTGCCCGAAGGCCTCGAGGCCATCATCGTCCACAACAAGTGCGACCTGTCGGGCGAGGGGCCGGCGCTCGTGGGAGCGGCCCTCGAGGGAGCGGCCCATGGCCGCGACGGACGCGTCGAGCTGCGAATGTGCGCGAAGAGCGGCGACGGCCTGGACCTGCTCAAGCACGAGATCCGGCGCGCCGCCGGGCTGACCGCGACCGGCGAGTCGCTGTTCTCCGCGCGCACGCGACACGTGGATGCGCTGCAGCGCGCGCTCGCCTGCACCCAGGACGCCGAAAAGCGCTTGCGGGACAAGGCCGGCGCCGAACTCGCTGCCGAGGACCTGCGCCTGGCACAGCAGTCGCTGTCGGAGATCACCGGCGCGTTTGGTTCGGATGACCTGCTCGGGCGGATCTTCAGCCAGTTCTGCATCGGCAAGTGACTGCGGTTTAGAATCGGCGCCGGGAGGGGACCATGCTCGTCAGCTGCGCGGCGTACCAGAACGGCAAGAAGCTCGCGGACATCGGCGAGGACCAGATCCACGACTATGTCTCGCGCCCGGACTGCTTCGTCTGGGTGGCGCTGCGCGATCCGGACAAGGCGAAGCTGATCGAGATGAAGCACGCCTTCGACCTGCACCCGCTCGCGGTGGAAGACGCGCGCCACGGCCACCAGCGGCCCAAGATCGAGGAGTACGGCGACTCCGTGTTCGCCGTGCTGCACATGATCGAACTGGAGCCGGACGGCAACCTCAAGCTCGGCGAGCTCGACCTGTTCGTCGGCAAGAACTACGTGCTGTCGGTGCGCACCGGCGCCGAGCGCGGCTTCCAGGACGTGCGCGCGCGCAGCGAGCGCGAGCCGGAGCTGCTCAAGCACGGCTCGAGTTTCGTGCTGTACGCGCTGATGGACGCAGTGGTGGACCGTTACTTCCCGGTGCTGCAGGCGCTCGAGGTCGAGCTCGAGGGCATCGAGGAGCGCATTTTCTCCGGCGGCAGCCCCCGCGCGAACCTGAAGGCGCTGTATGCGCTGAAGCACAAGCTCGTGACCATGAAGCACGCGATCGCGCCGCTGCTGGAATCCTCGGGCAAGCTGCACGGCGGCCGCGTGCCGCAGGTCTGCACGAACCTGCAGGATTATTTCCGCGACATCAGCGACCACCTGGTGCGGCTGAACACGACCATCGACTCGATCCGCGACATGGGGATCACCGCCATTTCGGTCAACCTGTCGATGATCACGCTGGAAGAGAGCAAGACCATGAAGCAGCTGGCCGCCTATGCGGCCCTGGTCGCGGTGCCGACGCTGATCGCCGGCATCTACGGCATGAATTTCGAGCACATGCCGGAGCTCGACTGGCTGTTCGGCTATCCGCTGGTGCTGGCGGCGATGGCCGCAATCGACTTCTACATCTATCGCAAGCTGCGCAAGGCCCACTGGCTGTAGGAGCGCCTTCAGGCGCGACCGGTCGCGGTTACGCCGCCCTGAGCGTGCGCAGCGCGCCGACCATCGGCGCCGTCGGCGGACGCCGGCCGTGCCAGATCTCGAACGACGAAGCCGCCTGCTCGACCAGCATGCCCAGGCCGTCGGCCACCACGCGCGCGCCGTGCGACAGCGCCCAGTCGCGGAACGGCTCGAACGCTTTGCCGTACGACAGGTCGTAGCAGGCGCCGCCTTCCTTCATGACGCCGTCCGGCAGCCGCGGCATCGCCCCCTCGTGGCCGGCCGAGGTGGCGTTGATGATCAGGTCGAACTGCTCGCCCTTGAGTGCGACGTGCGTGGACGGGCGGATCGGTCCGTGCGACTTGAACTCCTCGGCCAGTTTCTCGACGTTCCACGGCGTGCGGCTCGAGATGACCAGCACTGCCGGTTGCGCGTCGAGCAGCGGCTTCAGCACGCCGCGCGCGGCGCCACCGGCGCCGAGCAGCAGCACGCGCTGCCCGGACGGATTGAGCCAGTGGTTGTCACGCAGGTCGCGGATCAGGCCGTCGCCGTCGGTGTTGTCGGCCCGCCAGCCGGATTCAAGACGGGTCAGGACGTTGGCCGCGCCGGCCAGCCGGGCGCGCGGCATCACCTCCGTCGCGGCTGCCAGCGCCGCCAGCTTGTGCGGCAGCGTGACGTTCAGCCCGCGATAGCCCTCGGCGTGCAGCCGGGCGAGCGATTCAGTGAAAGACTCGGCCGCGACTTCAATTTTCTCGTACGACAGCGAGATGCCGAGCTGCTGCCCGAAACCCTCGTGGATCTGCGGCGACAGGCTGTGCGCGACGGGCTGGCCGATGACGGCGAAACGATCCACCTACTTCTCGGCCAGCCACTTCGCCGCATCCCTGGCGAAATAAGTCAGGATCGCGTCGGCGCCGGCGCGGCGCAGGCACAGCAGGCTTTCCATCACGGCGGTTCGCTCGTCGAGCCAGCCCTTCTCGGCAGCGGCCTTGATCATCGAATACTCGCCGCTGACCTGGTATGCAAACGTCGGCACGCCGAAGCGGTCCTTGACGCGGTGGATGATGTCGAGATACGGCAACCCGGGTTTGACCATGACCATGTCGGCGCCTTCGGCGATATCCAGCTCGACTTCGCGCAGGGCCTCGTCAGAATTGGCCGGGTCCATCTGGTAGTTGCGTTTGTCGGTTTTGAGTTGCGCGGCAGAACCGACCGCGTCGCGGAAGGGGCCGTAAAAGTTGCTCGCATATT
Organism: Nevskiaceae bacterium; assembly: GCA_050740195.1. GTDB lineage: Bacteria > Pseudomonadota > Gammaproteobacteria > Nevskiales > Nevskiaceae > JACPFV01. Next base: position 10,241 of record JBOICR010000072.1, read on the forward strand.
TCGCGGCATAGGAC
>JBOICR010000073.1:0-6561 GCA_050740195.1 Nevskiaceae bacterium
CGCCGATCGAAATCCCGTTTCTTTGCGCGTCCGCCGGCCGGCAGATCTCGGCGGACACGAGCTGCAGCGCGTTGAAACCGTACAGCGTGGTCAGGCAAAGACTGTCGACGCCGCCAACCACCGCGGCGTCGCACAGCCCGGCGCGCATGGCCCGCGAGGCCGAGGCGAACACCTTGGCGCTGGAGGAGCACGCCGTCGCGACCGCGACGGCAACGCCCTCGAGTCTCAGCGCGCGCCGCACGAACTCCGCCGGCGAGAAGCAGTTCTGCGAGGTCTCGTAGTTGAACCACGCCGGCAGGCGCGTGGCGGCGGCGCCGGCTTCGCGGTAGGCCAGCTCGGTGGAATGCACGCCGGCGGTGCTGGTGCCGATGAACACGCCGATGCGCGCCGCGCCGTGGCGCTCGCGCAGCGCCGCCGCCGCCTCGGCGAATCCGTCCTGCTGCAGCCCGAGCCAGGCCAGCCGGTTGTTGCGGCACTCCCAGTGCGCCAGCTCTTGCGGGAGGCTCGACTCGAGCCCGTCGACCTCGCCGATCCAGCAGGGGACCGCGCAGGTCTCGAAGGTCCGGTGCCGCAAGCCGGTGGTTTCGTTGCGCAGGGCGGCGAGGTGGGCCTCGCGCCCGCGGCCGAGCGCCGAGGTCGCGGTGTAGTGCGTGATGCGCAGCGTGGTCATGCGTTCGCCGTCGGGCCCGTCGCGGTTTCGGTCGCGCCGGCCGCGGGCTTCGCCCAGTAGTCGTAGAAATTGAACCAGTTGTACGGTGCCAGCCGCGCGTAGTGTTCGAGCCGGCTCGCATAGTGTTGCACGTGGGCGCGCACGGCCTCCTCGCGGCTGCCGCGCGGGAGCACGATGCGTTCGCTGAACAGCTCCAGGTGCAGGTCATAGCGGTTGCCGCCGCGGTACAGGCCGAAGGCGAGGATCACCGGCACGCCGACCCCCGAGGCCAGCATCCACGGCCCGATCGCGAAACGCGCGCGGTCGCCGAAAAAGTCCGCTTCGATCGCGCGCTCCTCCGCCGTGGCGCGGTCGGCCATGATGCCGACGAACGCGCCCTGCTCGAGCGCTTCGCGCAGCTTGAGCACGAGCCCCGGGCCGCGCTCGGAGGCGTCGATCACCTGCTCCGCCATGTCGGGATTCAGCGCGGTCAGCAGCGACATCAGCTTCCGTCCCACCGCCAGGTCCATCAGGATCCGCAGCGGCCGCGTGCGCCGCGACAGGCCCAGGCGCAGCGCTTCGTACCCGCCGAGATGGGCCAGCACCAGCAGGCAGCCCGAGGCCCGGTCGGCGAGGGCATCGACCTCGGGCGGCCGGTGGATCTGCACGTCGAATCCCTGCGGGCCGCGCCGCAGCAGGAACATGCGATCGAGCGTGACGGCGGCGAGGGCATGGAAATGGCGCGCGACGTCGGCCAGGCGCGGCTCGCGGCCGAGCGCACGCCGCAGGTAATTGCGCGAGGCGCGCCGTGCGCTGCCGGCAAACAGCAGGAAATAGGCCGTGATCGGGGCCAGCACGATGACGCGCGTCAGCGTGCGTCCGAGCAGGCGCGTGCACAGCAACGTCAGCTTCAGCGCCAGTGCGGTGCCGCGCTCGGCCTGCTGGTCCCAGCTCTGCGTCATGACGGATCCGCCAGTGTCAGGGTGCCCTGCGCCAGCACGCGCTCGCCGGCGCTGCAAGTGAAGCGGATTCGCGCACCCTGGCCCTCGAGGTGGATATCGAATCGCTCCGCCGGCGCGAGCGGGCTCAGGAACTTCACCGCGGGCAGCCCCGTCAGCCGCGCGTTCGCGCCGCGCCAGGCGCGGGCCGCATCGATCACGTGCTCCAGCAGCAGCACCCCGGGCACGATCGGGTTGCCCGGGAAATGCCCGGGCAGGCAGGGATGCCCGGCGGGGACCACCGCCTGGGCGCGGAACTCAGCCACGGCGCAGCAACTCCAGCAACGCCTCGCGCTTCAGCTTGCCGAGCGTGTCGCGGGGCAGCGCCTCGACCTTGCGCAGCGGCCGCGGCAGGAACACCGGATCGACCGCCGCCGACAGCGCCGCGAGGATATCGCGCACTTCGACGCCGGGAGCTTCGACCAGCGCGGCCGGACGCGCCTCGTCACGGTCCGGGTCCGGCACGAACACGACCGCGTCGCGCACGCCCGGGATGTTGAGGAGCTGGCGCGTCAACTCCGCCAGCGAGGCGCGCTTGCCCGCGACCTTGAGCATGTCGGCGTTGCGCCCGAGCAGGCGGAATTGCGCCTGGTCGATCAATTCGAGGCGATCGGCCAGCAGCGCCGGCGCCGGCAGCTGCGGTCCGGCCACGAGGAAGCCGGCGGCGCTTTCTTCGAGGCGCATGCCCGGGTGCAGGCGCCACGGCTCGTCGCGCGCCGTGCGGCGGGTCGCGATGCTGCCCGCCTCGGTGCAGCCGTAGACCTCGCACAGCGGTGCGCCGAAGCGTCGTTCCACTTCCACTGCTTCGTCGCGGGCGAGCGGAGCGGTCGCCGACACGATCAGCGCGAACTGCGGCAGCTCCGCGCCGGCCTCGAGCGTCTTGCGCAAGTGCAGCGGCGTGGTCAGCAGCAGGCGCGGCGCGGGCGCTTGCGCCGCGGCGCAGGCGAGGTCCTCGAAGAACAGCGGGCGGCTGTCGTGCGCGGCGCAGGCCGACGTGAAGGGCAGCATCACGCTGAACTCGAGCCCGTACATGTGCTGCGGCGGCACGGTCGCGACCACGGTGTGCGACAGCGCGGGCACGCCGGCGTGGCGCGCGAGTACCGCGGCCGAGAGCTCGGCCGCGGCCTTCAGCTCGGCCCAGGTCTTGGCGTGGGCGGTCGCGGCGCCACTGCTGCCCGAGGTGTGCGCGACCATCGACACGGCGGACTCGTCGAGGGCAGCCGGCGCGTCGTCGCGCGCCGCGCCGAGGTCGCGCACGTCCAGCGTGCGGCCGGCGAAGCCGTCGACCGGCCCGTCGCACAGCGCGTAGCAGCCGGGGTGCTGCTCGAGCGCCGCGCCGAGCGCGGCCGGCGCGCGGCTGGCCGGCATCAGGCTGACCTGACGCCGGGCGCCGGCGGCGGCGAACGCGATCATGAAGCGGTAGCGGTTCTCGCACAGGTTGAGCACGTGGCTGGCCGCGGGCAGGCGCGCCGCCAGCGCCGCGGCCTCGGCGGCGAACCGGGCGTGGCTGATCGCGCGGCCGTCGTGCCAGGCCAGCACCTGGTCCGCGCGATAGGCGACCGGTAACGTGAACACGCTTAGATGGCGCGATAGTTGGTGCGCACCAGCGAGCGGATGAAGGCGGCGAAGCCGGCATGCGGCTCGTGGCGGAACTTCAGGCGCCGCCAGACGTATTCACCGACGAACATCAGACCCAGCAGCGCGTAGCACAGGAAGTTCGTGAACAGCGACCACACCCACAGCGGCGCGAGCAGTGCCAGCGCCACCGCCGCCACCGCCATCGCCGACAGCATCCACCCCCAGGCCCGCGTCACGTTGCGCGTGTAGGCGAGGAGTTCGGGAGACAAGCTGCCGCGCTCGGCAACGGCCATGCGCGTCACCAGCGGCACCCTACCGTTACGCAGCGTGCCGATGAACAGGGCGGCGAGCATCGCCGGAAGCACGGCCGGCGGGACGAACAGTGCGTAAATGCCGCCGCCGGCGCGTGTCAGCAGGAGCAGCAGGGCGGCCAGCGCCAGCAGCAGCAGCCAGTTGCGCCACCGGCCGGCCCGGAGCGCCGCGTACTGTGGCAGCGCGCAGATCACGACCAGCGCCAGCCACTGGAGCTGCGGCCAGCCGAGGATGGCGGCGAAGTGGCTCAGGACGGGGTACGAGAGCGCCAGCACCAGCGGCCCGGTCGCGCCCGGGCCCGGCGCCTCAGGGCTTGCGGTGCTGCTGGACATGGGCGGTGAGATCGCGCAGCGAGCTGAACGCCCGCTTGACCTGTGGGTCTTCCGAGCGCATCTGCACGCCGTACTTTTGCTGGATCACCAGGGCGATCTCGAGCGCGTCGATCGAATCGAGCCCAAGCCCGCCCTTGCCGGCGTCGTGGCCGAACAGCGGCGCGACCGGATCGATGTCGGCCGCCTGGGTTCCCTCGAGATTGAGTGCCGTCACCAACGCGACCGCCAGCTCATGCTCGGCGGTCGACTGAGAATTCGCCATGTTTCCCCTCGCTTATGCGAATATTGTACGCGTTTGGGAGTTCCAGAATTCCATCGCCCGCACCTGTACCGTGTTCGTACGACGTCCGCTACGAGCCCGAATCCGACGCGCCCCTCGGCCCCGACGTGCTGGCCTGCATCCATTTCGGGACGGAAGGCGGCCCGGCGGACCGGGACCCGCGGCGCATCCGGGTCCGCCTCCGGCAATTCGGCGCCGCGCCGGTCATGGAAGTCTGGCGCAGCACCCGCCCGGTCGAGTGCGGCTGGTCCGACGGGTTCGGCTATGCCCAGAACGGCGACGTGCTGATGGGCCAGCTCGATCTGCCCGAAGCGGACATCGACGACCTCGACCACGCTTCCGCGCGCGCCTACGTGCACATCGAGGCGCTGCTGCACCGGACCGGTTACCCGTCCTGGCTGCGCATCTGGAACTACCTGTCGCACATCAACCGCGGCGAGGGGGACAACGAGCGCTACCGCCTGTTCACCCAGGGACGCTTCCGCGCGCTCGCGTTGAAGCCCGGGTTCGAGGCGAGCCTGCCCGCCGCCACCGCCATCGGCACGCCGGCCGGCGGCCTGCTGATTTTCTTCCTCGCTGCGCGCAGCCCCGGCGTGCAGGCGGAGAACCCGCGCCAGGTCAGCGCCTTCCACTACCCGCGCCAGTACGGCCGCCGCAGCCCGAGCTTCTCGCGCGCGACGGAGAAGCAGTGGGCCCACAGCCGCCAACTGTTCATCTCGGGCACGGCTGCCGTGGTCGGCCACGCGACGATGCACGAGGGCAACGCGCTCGAGCAGCTCGAGGAGACGGCGCGCAACGTGCGCTCACTGATCGAATCCACCGGCATGCCGCAGGCCCGGCCGCTCGGCCTGAAGCTCTACGTGCGCAAGCCCGAGCACTTCGACGCGGCGCGCAAGCGCGCGCTCGAGATTTTCAGCCCGGATGCGCCACTGCTCTGCCTGCAGGGGGACGTCAGCCGCGAGCACCTGCTGGTGGAAATGGAAGCCCTGTATGCCGACGGGGAGCGTTGAGTGCTGAAACCGGGCTCGCTGCTGGATCGCGGGTGGCGAGTCGTCGGCACCGGGCTGTCGTTCGCGGTGTTCGGCATCGGCGCCTGCCTGATCAGCCTCACGGTCTTCCCCGCGTTGCGCCTGGTCTCGCCGCAGCCGGAGGTGGCCCGGCGCCGGATCCAGCGCGCGATGCAGCAGACCTTCCGCCTGTTCGCCTGGATGATGATGTCCGTCTTCGGCGTCGTCAGCTTCGAGTTCCGCAACCTGGAGCGCCTCGCCCGGGAAGGGCGCCTGATCGTGGCCAACCATCCGAGCCTGATCGACGTCGTGCTGATCATCTCGCAGATGCCGGCGGTCGACTGCATCGTCAAGCAGGGCCTGTGGCGCAACCCGTTCCTGCGCTGGCCGGTGGTGTGGGCCGGGTACATCCCGAACACCACGCCCGAGCGGCTGGTGGAAGAGTGCGCACAGGCCCTGCGCGCCGGCCATTCGCTGCTGGTGTTCCCGGAAGGCACGCGCACCGTTCCGGGCCAGCCGCTGCAGTTCAAGCGGGGGGCGGCGCAGATCGCGCTCGCCGCCCGCTGCGACATCGTGCCGATCACGATCACCCAGACGATCCCGACCCTGACCAAGGCCGAACAGTGGTACCAGGTCCCGCGCGAATGCAGCCACTGGGTGATCTCGGTAGACGAGCCGATGCCGATCGAGCCCTACCTCCAGTCCGCCCCCTCGCTGGCGGCGCGTCACCTCACCCAGCACCTGCTGGATTACTATTCCGGACGCCTTGGCGCCCCCGCCGCCGCCGTATAATCCCGCCCAGCCATGGCCAACCAGCAGGAAATTTTCGATCGCGTGAAGCAGACCCTCGTCGACCTGTTCGAAGTCGACGGCGCCAAGATCGTTCCGGGTGCGCAACTCTATGCGGACCTCGATATCGACAGCATCGACGCGATCGACCTGATGCTCGAGCTCAAGGCCTACACCGGCAAGAGGATCGACCCGGAGCAGTTCAAGCACGTGCGCACGATCGACGACCTGGTCGCCGTCGTCCACGGCCTGCTGAACGAAAAACCGGCGGCCTGAAGATGGCGGAGTTGCAGCCAGAGGTTCTGGCGACGCGGCCGGGCCCGGCCGGATTCCGTGTCGACCTGCGCGTGCCGGCGGACCTGGCCTGCTTCCCGGAGCATTTTCCCGGCGCGCCGATGCTGCCGGGCGTGGTGCAACTGAGCTGGGCTTTCGAGCTGGCGCGCCCGCATTTCGCCCTGCCGCCGCGGTTCAGGCAGATCGCCGGGCTCAAGTTCACGCGCGTGGTCGGGCCGGGCTCGACGGTTTCGCTCGAACTGAGCTTCGACGCCGCGCGCGGCGAGCTGAGCTTCTGCTACCGCGACAGCGCGGGACGGGAATGCTCGTCCGGGCGATTCGG
>JBOICR010000074.1:0-3296 GCA_050740195.1 Nevskiaceae bacterium
TTGCCGCTATTCAGCGCGCTGACGTCGATTTCCGCGTCATGGCCGACATAGGTGCGAGTGGCATTCCGGACCAGGGGGTTGCGTCCCTGGAAGTCGCCGCCAATCAGGATGGTGCCGCCACCGGCGCCGCCGGTGGAGCCGAGCCGCGACGGGCCGACCACTGCAACGCGGTTGCCCAGCGCGTGGATGGTGCCGCCGACAGCCTCGATGCTGCTGACATCGACGGTGCCGCTGTCGATGATGGTGTCGGCATTGGAGGTCAGCTCGACGAAGCCGCCGTCGGCCTCGACCGAGGTCGCCTCGATGGTGCCGCTGTTCAGGACGTCGCCGTCGGTGGCCTGGATTTCGACGTGGCCACCGGCCGCCTGCACCGACACGGCCTCGATCACGCCGCTGTTGGTGACGTCGCCGCCCGTCGCGACCAGACGCACCACGCCGCCGTCCACTTCGATCGCGGAGGCAACGATGATGCCCTCGTTGTTGACGAGGTTGTCGAACAGGCCCTTGGTCGCCGCGGCCTCGAGGATCACTTCGCCGCCGTTCGCCTGGATGGTGCCGGAGTTCTTGACCGCTGCGTCGGCGTCGTCGAGCTTTTCCTTCAGCTCACCGGTGACTTCCACGCGAATCAGGCCGTCGCCATCGAAATCGAGATAGGCCTTCTCGGCTCCGGCCAGTGTGACCCGGCCGTAATTGGCGCTGATCAGGCCGGTGTTGGTCACCTGGCCGCCGATCATGGCGATCGATCCGCCGGCTGCCGCCTGGAGGATGCCGTGGTTGACGACGTAACCCGGGGTGTCGCCGGCTTCGAGGTTGTAGTTGCCGGCCATGAAGTCGTCGACGCTCATGTCGAGGCTGCTGACGACGAGGCCGCCAACACTGACGTGGGCGGTCTCGCCGAACACCACGCCGCGGGTGTTGACCAGGAAAACGTTGCCGTTGGCGTCGATGCTGCCGAGGATCGTGCTGATGTCACCGCCCGTGACGCGGTTCAGCGCGATCGCGCTGGCGTTGGGCTGGATGAACTGGACGGTTTCGTTCGCGCCGACGTTGAAGGACGTCCAGTCGATCGCGAGATTCTGGGACTGCTGGCTGATGACGGTTGCAATCTGTTCGGTGCTGATCTGGCCGGAGCCGCCGACCACCTGCCCGCCCTCGGGACCGGCCGTTGCGGCCGAGCACACGAGCACGCCGGCCAAGGCCGGCGCGCGCGATAGCACCCCGAAACGTGCCAATCAACCCCCTAGTCCACAGCGAGGCGTGAGTCTACTCACACTTCGTTGTCATGTTCAATCAAAAACGATACGACATCTCTCCGTACAGCTGCGCTTCGTCCGCCGCGGCGCCTTGCAGCGGCGAGGAAATCGGCTTTGCGTACTGCACCAGCAGGTTGAACCTGCCGGGCACGCCGAACTGGAATCCCGCGCCGTAGCCGGTCAGGTCGATGGAGTCCGCGGCCTCGGTGTCCTGGCCAGTCGAATAGTCGTAGAACAGCAGGAACGACAACAGGTCGCCCCACGAGCGGCCGAACGGGCCGCCGCTGCGCGAGAACCCGGGTGCCTGCGCCCGGTATTCGAGCGACGCGAATATGCCGACGTCGGTCAGCGCCGAGCCGACCGGGAAGGCGCGTACCGCGTCGGGACCCGCCAGCGCGAACTGCTCGAGCGGGCTCAGGATGTCGCTCGTCTCCTGCATGCGGAAGCGGAAGATCCCGGTCTGGGTCTCGGCGAGGGACTGGATGCGCGCGTAACGCAACTCGAGGACGCTGAACTTTTCCTCCACGTTGCTGCCGCTGAAATCGCCACCCAGGCTCTGGCGGATCTTGAACGTGCCCTGGTCCACGCCCTTGAAGCGCGTGTCGATGCGATCGCCAGCCAATTCCGCAATGAGCACGTTGTAGGCGTCGTCGCTGATCGGCAGCGAGCCACCCACCGCGGTCAACTCGGACCCCTTGTTCGCGAGGACCAGCCCCGCGCGCGCGTTCGAGAAGCGGAAGCGCCGGAAGCGCCAGTCCGCGCTGACCTCGTAGATCGTCGTGGTGCCTTGGAGGTCGAGCAGTTCGAGAGGCCCGGCGACGGCGAACTGGTTCACGCTGCCGCCGACCCCGACGCTGAAGCCGCGCGGTCCGATCGGGAAGCGGTACAGCATCGAGCCGAAGGTCGTGTTGGTCGGCTGGGCCGCCTGCAGGATCGTCAGGTCGAACTCGTCTCCCAGGCCGAAACTGTTCTTCCAGATCGCATCGAAGCGCGCGCGAAACTCGCCGGTGAATTCATTTCCGTAGTTGTCGGCGCCGGCCTGGAAACCGAAGCTGTCTTCTTCGAGCACCTGCAGCACCAGCCGGGTTTCGCCCATCGCGGCGCCCGGCCGGAACGTGCCGAACAGGCGTACGCCCGGGTAGTCCTGTGTGTACAGCAGCGCGCTCTCGACGTCGTCGCGCGTTGGCACTGCCCCGACCAGCCCCCCCGAAGGCCTCTTCAGCACGTTCGGGTCGTAGTCTTTGGCGTTCTCCACCGCAATTTCGGTGATCTTGCCTTCAACGACCTGGATGTGGACCAGCGAGTCGGGACCCACCGTCTGGACCGGAAGGAAGGCTTTCGCGACGAGGTAGCCCTTGCCGCGATAGAACGTGGTCACCGCGTCCGACACGCGCACCATGTGGCCCACCGTCATGTGGGTCTCGGGCTTGCCGCCGGTTTCCTTGACGAAGGCGGCGTCGGCAGCTGCCTGCACGTTCTCTTTGGTCAGGTCGAGCTGGAAGTTCGGCATCACGCCGTCAACGACGAAACCCTTGACCAGGATGCGGTTGCCCGACTCGGGATCGAAAGGGCGGTCCATGACCCTCGGAATGTCACGGCCACCGCGCTGGTCGGGCGCCGTCGGGATGAACTCCTCGTACGGGAGGGTCTGCAGCGGGCAACTGCCCGCCGGGCACCCCTCGTCAGGGCATTCCTGGGCCTGCGCCGGAATCGACGCCGCCAGAGCCAGAGCGCAGAAAAAAACAGCGTGCCGCAAGGACACAGCTCCCCCTTTTCCCCGACCCCTCAGACGTCCAAGGCCCGCAGTATACCCACGCGCCACCGCATAAACATGACTACGCATCCAGTTCCTGCGCGAAACGCGTCAGGAGGTCAAGCCGCTGGCGGTCCTCGGGCGGCGCATCGGGCGCCACCAGCTGGGACTCCGCCTGAATGTTCTGGTCGAGCTTGAAGCGCAGCGTCCGGATGGCCGGCTCTTCCCGCGCCCGCACGCGATCCTCCGGCGACAGTGACCGCCATGGCACCAGCACCGCTTCGACCTGC
>JBOICR010000075.1:0-2332 GCA_050740195.1 Nevskiaceae bacterium
GCGCGATGGTAGCGGCGACGCCGGCGCTGCCGGGCGGCACGGACGTCAAGGGCGCGCTGCGCCGCATCGGTGCGCGCCTGACCGAGGCCGGCGCTGAGCGCGACGCCAATGCCGAGGGCACGATCCCGGCGTGGACCGGCGGCATCACGCAGCCGCCGCCGGGCTACAGGGCCGGCGGGCGGCTGGTCGATCCGTTCCCACAGGACACGCCGCTGTTCACGATCACGCAGGCCAACGCCGCGCAGCACGTCGCGCGCCTGAGCGCCGGCCACAAGGCGCTGCTGTCGAAGTACGCCGAGTTCCGCATGCCGGTCTACGCCACGCGCCGCAGCGCCGCGTATCCGCAGGCGATCTACGAAGCGACTGCCGCCAACCTCGGCAAGGCGAAGCTGGTCGGCTCCGACGCGCTGACCGGCGCGCGGCTGGGCTTTCCGTTCCCGCGGCCGGACAGCGGGGTCGAGGCGATGTGGAACCACCGGACCCGCTACCGCGGCGACTCGTTCGTGGGCGTGACGTCGCAGGCCGTCGTCGGCCAGGACGGCGTCAGCAATCGCAACAAGGGCGTGTTCCGCGTGCTGTTCCGTTACGGCAACATCGCCCGCCCGGGCGACATCGACGACGAAAACATCATCGTCTACGGCGTCACTTTCGTCGGCGAGCGCGTCACCGACGCCAACGCCGACTTCGTCGTGCTGTTCCACGAGTCGGCCAACTCGCTGAAGAAGCCGCGGGCGATCTGGGTGCTGCTCGGCAAGATCGGCCGCATGCTGCGGCTGCCGCCGCTGGGCTACGACCAGCCGATGTACGGGACCGATGGCATGTACACCATCGACATGATCGACATGTACAACGGCGCCTTCGACCGCTACGTGTGGAAACTGCTCGGCAAGCGCGAGCTGTACATCCCGTACAACGCCTATCGCCTGTCGGACGGCAGCCAGAAGTACGCGCAGCAGCTCATCTGGCCGGCGTTCAACGGCGATCGCGCCCGCTACGAGCTGCACCGCGTGTGGGTGATCGAGGCCACCGAGCGCGGTGGCCGGCGCCACCAGTTCGGCAAGCGCGTGTTCTACCTGGACGAGGACTCCTGGAACGTGGTGCTGGTCGAAAACCAGGACCGCAACGGCGCGCTGTGGCGCTTCCAGGAGGGGCACCTGCTGACCTCGTACGACGTGCCTTCCACCAACGCCTATCCGATCGTGACCTACGACCTCAAGGACGGCCGCTATTTCGTGCACCGGCTGCTGGCTGAGGATCCGCCGCTGAAGTACAACGTGGCGATGCGGGAGAATGATTTCCTGCCGGCGACGGTCAGCGCGCGGTACTCCAAATGAAGGCGGGCAAATGAAGGGCGCGGGCGGGCAGATCCAGGGCAAGCGCAAGCGCCAGGAGGACGCCTGGCGCCTCGAGCAGTTCGACGAAGACGAAGTGCTGGCCGTCGTCGCGGACGGGCTCGGCGGGCATCCGGCCGGCGACGTGGCCAGCCGCGAGGCGGTGCGCGAGTTCGTCGAGCAGTTCGGCGCGCGCCGCGCGATCGGCACGAAGTCGCCGCGCCAATGGCTGGAGGAGTCCACCAAGGCAACCGACGCCGCGCTCAAGCGCATGGCGCACGAACAGCGCCGGCTGCGCGAAATGGCGACCACGCTGGTGGTGTTGTACGTGCGCGGCGCCGAATTCTGGGCGGTCAGCGTGGGCGACAGCTACCTGCTGTTGTTGCGCGAGCAACGGCTGCTGCGCCTGAACGCCCTGCATACGGAGGATGGCGGCGTCACCAGTTGCCTCGGCTACAACCTGTCGCGCGTGGACGTCGCCGACCGGCTCGCGGTCATGGCCGGCGACCGCTTTCTGCTGGCGAGCGACGGCATCGTCACGCTCGAGGACGAGCAGGTCAGCGCCTTTCTCGGCGACGCTGCCGATCCGGAAGGCGCGGTGATCGCCATGCTCGAAGCGGTCGACGAGGCCGGGTTGCCCAGCCAGGACAACGTCACGGTCATCGCGCTGCTGGCAGAGTGACGCCATGACCGCCGCTACCGAGATCCGGATTGCCTGCGCCGACGGCTTCCAGCTGCCGGCCAGCGTGTTCACGCCGCCTGCGCCCCGCGCCGTGCTGGTCGTGGCCGCCGCGATGGGCGTGCCGCGGTGCTACTACGGCAAGTTCGCGGCCGACATGGCCGCGCGCGGCGTCGCCACCGTGACTTTCGACTACCGCGGCATCGGCGATGCGGCCGGCGCGCTGAAGGACCCGCGCGCAACGAGCTTCCAGGACTGGGGCCGGCTCGACCTGCACGCGGTGCTCGGGGAGGTGCTCGCCCGGTTTCCAGAGGTGCCGGTG
>JBOICR010000076.1:0-18248 GCA_050740195.1 Nevskiaceae bacterium
ATGTCAAGGTTCTTGAGGCGCTCATTGCCGGGTCGATCGCCGAAATCAGACGCCGGTATCCGCACCCCGGCGACACCTAATCATGCGTTCAAGCGAACCACTAGCGGTACGACACCTTCACAAGTTCGATCTCGGCCTCGCCACCCGGCAGCTGTGCCGTCGCCACGTCCCCTTCCGCGCGCTTGAGCAGCGCGCGCGCCAGCGGTGAATCCACGCTGATCAGGCCCTTAGACGCGTCGGTCTCGTCCGCACCCACGATGCGGTAAGTCTTCGTCTCGTTCTTCTCGTCGACGATCTCGACCCAGGCGCCGAAGAACACGCGCTTGGCGTCGGCGGGCTTGGTGTCGACCACCTTGAGATCCGGGATGCGCGTTTGGAGGTACCGCACGCGCCGGTCGATCTCGCGCAATTCCTTCTTGCGATAGATGTACTCGGCGTTCTCCGAGCGGTCGCCCTCCGCCGCGGCCGCCGCCAGAGCGCGCACCACCTCGGGCCGGCGCGCACTGAACAGCTGGTGATATTCGTCCTTCAGGCGCGCGTAGCCCTCCGGCGTGATGTACGGCGAGGATTTCGCTTGGGGGGCCTTGTAACGCGACACGTGTGCCTCGAGATCGGAGGGTTGGTCCTCCTTGCCCCAGCCGCGCGCCATCTCAACCCAGCTTGCGCGTGTCGTCGGGCAGGAAGAAGTCCGGCAGCAGCTCGGTCTCCGGCGTGCCGGGCACTGCCGCGTATTTCGAGAAATCCCGCACGCCGGCGTCCCACAGCACCAGGTCGTCGATGCAGAAGTTGCCGGTGAATTCGCGCGAGGGCTTGGTCAGGATCACGTGGGCGGCGTCGGCCATGATCTCGGCCGTGCGCGACTTCTTCAGCATCGGATCGCCACCAAGCATGCGCACCGCGGCGGTCGCGATGGTCGTGCGCGGCCACAGCGAGTTGGCGGCGATGCCGTCCTTGCGCAGCTCCTCCGACCAGCCGAGCGTGCACATGCTCATCCCGAATTTCGCCATCGCGTAGGCCACGTTCGGCGCGAACCATTTGGCCTTCATGTCCAGCGGCGGCGACAAGGTGAGGATGTGCGGATTCCGCGCCTGCTTCAGGTACGGGATGCAGTGGCGCCCCACCATGAACGTGCCGCGCGCGTTGATGCCGTTCATCAGGTCGTAGCGCTTCATGTCAGTGGCCAGCGTGCCGGTCAACTGGATCGCGCTGGCGTTGTTGACACAGATGTCGATGCCGCCGAACTCGGCCGCGGTCTGCTTCACCGCCTGCGCCACCTGCTCTTCGTCGCGGATGTCGCACACGATCGGCAGCGCCTTGCCGCCGGCAGCTTCGATCTCCTTCGCGGACGCGTAGATCGTTCCCGGCAGCTTCGGGTGCGGCTCGGCGGTCTTGGCCGCGATCGTCACGTTGGCGCCGTCGCGCGCAGCGCGCAGCGCGATGGCGAGGCCGATCCCGCGCGAGCCGCCGGTGATGAACAGCGTCTTGCCCATCAGCGTCCCCGTCACTGCAGCATCGCCGTGGTGCGCGCGAGGCGCTCGGCCTGGATCCGGTTCAGGTTGCGGAACACGGTCGCGGCGATGCGCGGGTAGCGCTTGCGCAGGCGCTCGAGCTCTTCCGAGCCGAAGCGCAGCAGGCGCGCCGCCGACAGCGCGTCGACGTTGGCAGTGCGGCGCTGGCCGAAGAAGCCGGCCTCGCCCAGCACCGCGCCGCGACCCATCGTCGACAACTCGAGGCGCTCGCCGTCGCGGTCGACCCAGGCCTGCAGCTCGCCGTCGACCACCACGTACATGTCGCGCGCCCAGTCGCCTTCCTTGATGACGCGGTCCTGCGCCTTGTATTTCTCGATGCGCGACAGCAGCGCGAAGATGCGTGCCTCGCGCACCGACAGGCCGGCCATCAGCGGGATCGTGTGCTGCGGGCTCTTGCCGAGGTCCAGCCGCAGCAGGTCCCACAGGGTGACGATGCGCATGTACGAGCCCAGCGCCGGCGTCAGCGTGATGTCCATGAACCAGGCCACGAACAGCGTGAACGACGCCAGCGCGCCGAACAGGACCTGGCTGTGCAGTTCGCCGCCGGTGAACGACAGGAAGCCGAGGCACAGCGCGATCATGTTCAGCGTGATCGGCCGCAGCACGCCGGCCAGCGCGCTGCGCGCGGCCGCGCCTTCGGAGGCCTGCTCGCGCGCGTCGGCGTTGAACTTGGCCAGGAAGTGGAACGTCTCGTCGACCGTCACGCCGAGCACGATGCACGCGATCAGGCTGGTGGTCGGCGACAGCGAGATGTCGAACAGGCCGAGCGTGCCGAAGTAGACCGCGACCGGGATCACGGTCGGCAGCAGCGCCAGGAAGCCGGCGCGGGCCGACGTAAACAGCATCGCCAGCAGCAGCCAGATGCCGGCGATGGCGATGGCGATCGACAGCCCCTGCCCGTTGACGATGTCGCCGACGGTATGCAGCGCGAGCACCGAGCTGCCGGTGACCTTGCCGTTCAACGGCGGCGGCAGCTCCGCCAGGCGCGCCTCGATGCGGTCGACCAGGTCGCCGATCGGCACGGTGCCGTCGACGTTGATGCGCACGCTCACCTGGGTGCTGCGCAGGCGCGCGTCGATGAAGCGTTGCAGCTCCTCGCTGCCGCCGAACACCATCAGCTGCTTGATCTCGCTCGACGACTCGGGCACCGCGAACGCCTCCGGATCGCCGTCGTTGAGGCTTTGCCGCGTCAGCTTGAGGAAATCCACGTACGAGACGGCCGCGCCGACCTCGGGCTGCAGCCCGAGCCAGGCCTGCAGCTTCTCGACCTCGCGCGCCAGCTCGGGGTCGGTCAGCGCGTCGCTGACGTGCGTCTCGATCAGGATCGACAGCACGTTGGCGCCGTTGAACGCGGAATTGATCGCCTCGAAGTCGCGCCGCACCTCGCTGTCGGCCGGATAGTCGCGGATCACCTCGGAGCCGGCCCGGATGTCCAGCGCGAGCAGCAGGCCCGCCGGGATCAGCAGGAAGCCGAACACGAGGATCGCGATGCGGTGGCGCAGGTTGAACTCGGCCAGCTTCTGCGCCACGCGCTGGAACATCGCCTCGCCGGGCAGCACCTCGCGCAGCTTGCTGCCGAACACCGTCAGCAGCGCCGGGATCAGCACCAGGGACAGCAGCGCGGCGTAGCCGATGCCCGCCATCGCCAGCACGCCGAACTGGCGGATCGCGGGCAGCGGGCTCGGCAGGAAGCCGAGGAAGCCGATGACGGTCGTCACCATCGACAAGCCGATCGGCACCGCGATGTGGGTCATCGTCGAGATCGCGCGGGCCGCGCCGACGGTGTGCTCCGCGGCGCCGGGCTCGTCCTTCAGGTAATCCGACAGCACGTGGATCGTGTAGGTCAGGCCCAGCGTCAGCACCATGGGCGGCACGATCGCGGTGACCAGGTTCAGCGTCAGGCCCAGTGCGGTCACCGTCGCGACGGTCCACAACAGCGCGATGCCGACGGTCAGCATGCACACCGCCACGGCCCTGAAGCTGCGGAACGCGATGAACAGCACCACCGCCATCAAGCCGAAGATCAGCGGAATCGTGAACACCAGCGAGTTGAGCAGCGCGCGCGTCGTCGCGGTCTTCACCACCGGCCCGCCGGTGATCCAGACCTCGGCGTCGCCGGCGACCTCGGCGACGATCTCGTGAATGCGTTTCGGATACTCGCCGGCCAGCAGCATGGCTTCGTCGACGCCCGACAGCGAAATGGCGAAGGCGGTCACGCGGCCGTCCTTCGACACCAGCGCGCCGCGGTAGACCGGATTGCCGTCGAGTTGCTGCTTGAACTCGGCGATGCGCGAGGGATCGGCGGCGGCCTGCTGCGTGAACGTGCGCACGTCGACGTCGCCGCCGGTTGTGAGCAGGTTGGGCGCGGTCGCCAGCGAAAACACGCGGTCGACGCCGGGCAGCTCGCGGAAGCGCTCGCTCAGCACCGCCACCTTGGCGAGGTTGCCGGCGGTGAAGACCGGATCCAGCGTGACCGCGACGAGGATCGCCTCGCTGTCGCCGAACAGCGCGCGCGCGCGGTCGAACACCGCGCGGTCCGCGCTCGACGGCGGCAGCAGGTTGTCGATCGACGCGTCGATGTCGAGGCGGGGCTTGCCGGTCGCCGGATCCAGGCACGACAGCAGCGCCGCGAACGACAGCACTGCGACCGAAACGATCACCCACAGCGGATGGTGAGCGAGCCAGGCGACGATGCGTTGCACGGACTAGTTGCCGAGGTGGAACGATTGCGGGGAGAAGTAGCGCCCGGCCAGCTTGTCGGCGGCCTGGACACCGGTGACGACGAACCGCGTGTGCGTGCCGTTCTTGACGTCGCGGATCTCGGCCTTCGACGCATACCAGCGGTCGTCGGACTGTTTGAGGTCGGCCGGTTGCACCGTCAGCACCTTGCGCAGGCCGGCCGGCTCGGACAGCTCCACCTTCACGGCGACACAAGTCTTCCGGTCAACCAGCGTGCGCACATTGCGGTAGCGCGATCCTTCCTCGGCCTTCGGCTGGAACGACAGCGCGTGCACCGCGCGGTTCTCGTACGGCGGCACGTCCGTCTCGAGCGTGACGTCGGCGCCCGAGAACGCGCTCTGCATCTGCTTGATGTCGTTGTACGACAAGTCCGTGCCCCACAAGGGGTTGTCCATCTGGCCGCCGGTGATGCGGCGCACCTTCTGCACCGCCGGAAGGTACAGGTAGGTTTCGTCGGACTTTTCGCCCTCGCGCAGCAGGAGCGAGGCGCCGGCGAGGTCCGACGGCGCCTCGATGCGCATCATCACGCGCGCGCGGCCGTTCTCGCGCGTGGCGTAGAGCTTGCCCTTCATCGTCCGCTCGCCGCCGACGCGGTCCCAGGCGGTGATCGTGAGGGCCTGGATGCGTACGCTCTGCGGGATGTTGGCGCGAATGCAGGCCGTGATCCCGTCCAGCACCGGATCGGCCGCGCCCGCCGTCAGCGTCCAGCCCATCATGGACAGCAAAGCCGGGGCCAGCAGGACCCTAAACATGGACTTGAACCCCAGGGAGATTTTGCCGGCTAGATTAACCCAGCGAGGCGGCGGACGTGGCCTTTGGCGCCGATGCGGCGGTAGGCCTCGAGCGCCTCGCGCCGGCAGCGCGCAGTCTCGTCTTTCGACGCACTCCAGTGCGCCCGCGCCAGCCACAGCGGCGGCCGGAAGCCCTCCGCGCCGCAGGCGTCGGCCAGCTCCTGCATGCGGGCGAGCCCGAGCGTTGCGCGCTGACGCCGCGCGGCCGTGGCCGGCAACTGCATCCACGCCATCCAGGCGCGCAGCTCCCACACGCGCGAACCCGAGCGCTGCGCGCTGGCGATGCCCTGCTCCGCCGTGGCCTCCGCGTCGGCCTCGCGCCCCGCCTGCAGGTACACCTCGGACAGAACCGCCAGGTAGTTCGCCTCGATCTGGTGCGCGAGCCCGCCCGGCGCGACCGTGGCGCGGCCCTGCTCCATCATCTCCACCGCCTGCGACGCCGTGCCTTCGAGCCAGTGCGCGAGCCCGAGCGCGCGCGTGGCCAGCGCGCGGAAGAACGGACTGCCAAAGCGCTCGGCGCGCTCGATCGCGCGCCGCGCCTCGGTCATCGCGTGGGCGTCGTTGCCGGACAGGGCGGCGACGTCCACCAGGAAGGCGTACATCCAGCCCGCGCTGCGGTCTTCCAGGTCGGCGAACTCGGCGGAGGCGCGGATGTTGCGCTCGCCTTCCTCGAGGTTGCCGAGCAACACCTGCATGAAGCCGTAGAAGCCGCGCGACATGTAGTTCTCGGGGCCGATCGGTTCGGTCATCCAGTCCGTGCCGGCCGCCGAGTTCACCAGCTCGAGGCCCTCGCGTGGCGAGCCGGCGGCATTGAACACCAGCAGCACCGCCAGCCGGAAACGGTGGACCAGCTCGCGGCCCTTGCCGACCGCGATGGCCTTGTTCACCGCCTCGGTCGCCAGGCGCACCGCCGACTCGGAGTCGCCGCGATGCAGCTGCTCGTTGCCGTAGCTGAACAGCACCTCCGCCATCGCCGCCACGTCGCCGCCGCGCTCGGCCATGCCGCGCGCCTCGGTGAACAGTTGCTCGAGCCGCTCGCGCGGAATCTCGATGAACTGCGACATCCGCAGCAGCCCGGCGCGGCTCTGGATGCGGCCGCGCACGGCCTCGGGCGAATCCGGCGCGCGGTCGAACGACTCGACCGACTGGTGGTACAGGCGCCCGCCCTGCGAGACGTCGTGCGTGGCGAGGTAGCGCGCGGCCAGGTAGCTCCAGTGGCCGGACTTGGCCCAGTCGCCGGCGCAGTGCCAGTGGTGCGCGATCGGCACCGACAACTCGCTTGGCTCGGATCCGCCGACCGGATATTCCTTCTCGAGTGCCTGCGCCAGCCGGGCGTGCGCCCGCGCGCGCTGCGACTCGAGCTGGTTCTGGTAGGCGACCTCCTGCACCAGCGGATGGCAGAAGCGGTAGGGCGCGCCCGCAACGTCGTCGCGCAGGTGCACGAAGCCGGATTCCTCGAGCACCTGCAGGCCGGTCTCGAACGGCTCGTCGTCGAGCGCCGCCAGCGACGCCAGCAGGCGCGGAGGGAACTCCTGGCCGATGACGGAGGCGTACTGGAGCAGCCCCTTGGGCTCCTCGGACAGCCGGTCGATGCGCGCCGAGATCAGCGCATGGACCGTGTCCGGGATGCGCCACTGCTCGATCGGCTTGACCAGCACGTAGCTGCCGCGCTCGCCTTCGACGTGACCTTCCTCGATCAGCGCCAGCACCGCCTCCTCGCAGTAATACGGATTGCCGTTGGCGCGATCGCAAATCCGCTCCGGCACGCCCTTGAGCGACGGATGCGGCCCCAGCGTCACGCGCGCGATGTCGCAGATCTGCGCGCCGTTCAGCGCCGTGACCTGGACCTGCTCGTCCACGTGCGGAATGAGCTCTTCGCTGACGTACTCGGGCCGGTAGTTCAGCAGCAGCAAGGTCTTCGTGCCGCGCGTCTCGGCGCACAGCAGCGCGAGGAACTCCTCGGTGCCCGGATCGGCGAAGTGCAGGTCCTCCACCAGCAACACCTGCGCGCCTTCGGCGCGCGGCAGCCAGCGCGACAGCAACGCGAACATCTTGTCGCGCGCCTCCGCGGCCTGGTCCGGCGCGCGCGCGCCGGCCTCGCCGGCACCGAGGAACTCGAACAGCGCCGGCAGCACCGGCGCGCTGGCCGGATCGGCCAGCAGGAACGTGCCGGCGACCAGGCGGCGGATGTCGTCCGGCTTGCACACGTCGGGCAGCCCCAGGCGGCTGCACACCAGGGTCCTGACCGGGTACAGCGGCAGCGCGTTCGCGTACGGCACGCCGGTCGCCCGGTGCACGCGCACGCCGGCGCGCTGGACCGCCTCGGCGAACTCCTGGCACAGGCGGCTCTTGCCGATGCCGGCATTGCCGATCACCGCGACGACCTGGCCGTCGCCGTTGTGTGCGCGCTCGAGTGCGGCGTGCAGCGACGCCATTTCCTGCTCGCGGCCGATGAAGCGCGTGCCGAGGCGCGCCATCTGGCGCTCCAGGCGCGTGCGCATCGGCCCCGCGCCCTCGAGGTCGAACACCGGGACCGGCTTGCTCGAGCCTTCGACCGGCGCCTCGCCGAGGTCACGCAGCTGGAAGTAGCCTTCGACCAGCGCGGCGGTGTTCTTGGTGAGGTACACGTGCCCCGGCTCGCAGATCTGTTCCATCCGCGCGGCGAGATTCACCGTCAGGCCCTGCGCGGTGTAGTCCATGCGCAGGTCGTCGCCGATGCGGCCGACGATCACCTCGCCGGTGTTGAGCCCGACGCGCAGGGTCAGGTTCAGGCCCTGCTTCAGGCGCAGGTCGTCGGCGAAGCGGCGCACTTCGGCCTGCATCGCCAGCGCGGCGTAGCAGGCGCGCTGGGCGTGGTCCTCGTGCGCGATCGGCGCGCCGAACAGCGCCATGATGCCGTCGCCGGTGTACTGGTTGACCGTGCCCTCGTAGCGGTGCACGGCCTCGGACAGGATCGCGAAGAAACGGTCGAGGATGTCGTGCCAGGCCTCGGCGCCGGCCTGCTCGGCGAGCCTGGTCGAGCCCTTGATGTCCGCGAACAGCACCGTCACGCGCTTGCGCTCACCCTGCAGCGCCGAGCGCTCCTTCAGCACCTTCTCGACGAGGTGGCGCGGCGTGTAGGACGCCCGCGGCGCCGCGGCCACCGCGCCGCCGAGGCGCTGGCCGCACTGGTCGCAGAACCTGGCGCTATCGGCGTTCGACGCCTTGCACTTCGGGCACTCGATCACCGCCGCAGCTTAAAGAAATGGGGGACAGACCACCATTTCTCGGTATGCTCCGCGCCATCGTTCATCGGGGATGACCATGCACCGACTCGTACCCTGCCTTGCGCTGCTCGCCGGCACTTGCCTTGCACCTGCTGCGGCGCAGGACGCCACGCCGCCCGCCGACGAAGCCAAGCCGCTCGCCGCCAAGGTCGAGCTGGTGGTGCCGGCCGCCGCGCAGGCCGGGCCCGATTTCGACGTCGAGCGCGCGACCCAGGCCTGGGTGGAGACGCTGACGCCCGAGCAACGCGCCCGCTCGAAGGCGTATTTCGAGGGCGGCTACTGGCTGCAGCTGTCCCAGTTCGCGTACGGCCTGGCCATCGCCTGGGTGTTTCTCGGCCTGCGCCTGTCCGCGCGCCTGCGCGATTTCGCCACGCGCATCTCCGGCAACGCCACGGTCCAGAGCATCCTGTATGGCCTCTTGTACGTGCCGGTCGTGACCGCGCTCGGCTTCCCGATGACCTGGTACGCCGGCCTGTGGCGCGAGCAGCACTACGGCCTCGCCACGCAAACCTTCGGGCCCTGGTTCGGCGAGCAAATGATCGGCCTCGTCGTCGGCATGCTGCTCGGCGCCGCGCTGATCGCCGCGCTGTACGCCGTTTTCCGCCGCACCGGCCGCAGCTGGTGGCTGTGGGGCTCGGGCGTGGGCATGGCGTTCCTGGTCGTCACCATCTTCATCGCGCCGATGTGGATCGACCCGCTGTTCAACGACTACAAGGCGTTGCCGCACGGACCGTTGCGCGACCGCATCCTGTCCGTGGCGCACGCCAGCGGCGTGCCGGCCGACGAGGTCTACTGGTTCGACGCCTCGCGCCAGACCAAGCGCATCAGCGCCAACGTCGCCGGCTTCGGCAGCACGACGCGCATCGCGCTGAACGACAACCTGCTGAACCGCTCGTCGAGCGAAAGCATCGAAGCCGTGATGGGCCACGAGCTCGGCCACTACGTGCTCAACCACATCTACGAGCTCCTGGTGTACTTCGCCGCGATCATCGTCGTCGGTTTCGCCGCGGTGGCATGGGCCTTCAACCGCGTGGTCGAGCGGCGCGGTGCGCAGTGGGGCGTGACCGGCATTGCCGATCCGGCCGGCGTGCCGCTGCTGGCCGTGCTGTTCTCGATCTACTTCTTCGTGCTGACGCCGGTCATGAACAGCATCATCCGCAGCAACGAGGTCGAGGCCGACCGCTTCGGCATCGCGACCTCGGGCCAGGCCGACGGCTTCGCCATGGTGTCGATGCAGCTGGCCGAGTACCGCAAGATCGACCCGGGCTATTGGGAAGAGATCATCTTCTACGACCACCCGAGCGGCGAGAACCGCGTGCGCTCGGCGATGCAGTGGAAGAAGGAGCACATGGCGGAGGCCGCGGCGCCGTAGAAAGGCAGCGGCTCAGTCCAGCTTGTCGAGCGCCTCGCGCGCCTGCTTGAAGTCCGGGTTTACCTTCAGCGCGAGCTGGTATTGCTCGCGCGCCTCGGCGGGGCGCCTGGCCTTCTCGAGCACCAGCCCGAGGCGCCAGTGCGCCGCTTCGATCGCCGGATCGTTCTCGGCTTTCGGGCCGGTCTCGAGATAGGACCTCAGCGCCTTTTCGCCGTCCTCGAGCCGCTGGCCCGATAACGCGGCGGTGCGGCCGACCTGGTACAGCGGCCCCGGCGCCGACGGATTCGTCTTCGCGACCGCCTCGAACTGCGTGAACGCCGCGTCCCACTTCTCCTGCCCCTGCAGGTAGAACGCGTACGCGGTGCGGGTGTCCGGCGCGGCGCCGGGCGCGGCGACCGCCTTCTCCCACGCCGCCACGACCTCGGCGTCGGGCTTCTTGTCGGCGCGCGCGAGGATCGCCTCCAGGCGCAGGCCTTCGGCCGGGTTGAGCTTCGCCACCGCGGCGGCCTGCTCGTGCGCCTTTTCCATGCTGCCGCCGGCGATACCCGGCGCCTGCGCGTAGAACTGCATCAGCGATTCGCGCGCGCGCACCGAGTCGGGGTCGAGCTGGACCGCGAGGTCGATGTGCTCCCTGATCTTCTTGCTGAGCGACATCTTCTTGAACATGCCGACCTGCGAGATCTGCAGCCCGAGGGCCGACACCAGGCGCAGGTGGTAGTCGGCGTTTTTCGGCGCGAGCTCCACCGCGCGCGTCATCGCCGCGACCGCGGGTTCGGCCTGGCTGGCGCGCAGGTACGCGCGACCGAGATAGGCCTGCAGCTCGGCGTCGTCCGGCGCGGCCTTCGCCGCGGCCTGCAGCAGCGCCAGCGCGGTGCGGTCCTCGCGCGTCTCGAACGCCTTGATCGCGTCGGCACGGCCGTCGGCGCGTACCGCGCCGCCCGCGAGCAGGGCCAGCGCCGCCAGCGCCAATAGCAGGTGCTTGTTCATCGTGGAATTCTAGCCGACCAGGCCGTCTTCCTCGCTGACGCGGCGCCAGAAGCGCGTGCCGCGGCGCGCCGGGCGCTGGTCCAGCGACTCCCACAACACCTTGTGCCAGGCCGCGGCCAGGCGGTCGGCGCGCGCCAGCGCTCCGGCATCGGGCTGCGGCGACGCCAGCAGCTCGAACACCTTGGCTTCGATCTCGTCGCGCGTCGCGCGCAGGCGCAGGCGCAAGGACGGATCGCCCAGCGCGCGCCGGTGCAGCAACTCGTGGCGCCGCCACAGCAGCGCCTCGACCTGCTTGTCCGCCGGCGTCAGCACGGAGAACTCGCCCTCGAAGGCGGTGGGCCGGAAGATCGACAGGCATGGCGCCGAGGTGCCGGTGAACACCGCGGTCGGGCCCGCGGCGGCCAGGCGCGCGATCATCGAGCCGGTGGTCTGGTGGCGCCGGATCAAGCCGGCGGCGTGCATGCAAACATCGGCGTTGCTGCCGTCGGCCGGATCCTCGTTGTCGCGCTGGTGCGCGCGCAGCTGGAACGCCATGCGGTCGAACGAGGGCGCCGCGGCGCGCCGCAGGTGGTGCAGCGACAGCTCGCGCCGCCGCGCGGCGCGCGCGAACAACGGCACCAGCGTCGTGTCGAACGCGCGCGCGAAGTCCATCCCGGCGGCGACGCCCGGCGAGCGCAGGTCGCGCTCGGTGCCGATCGTAAAGTGGTTGGAGATCGCGTAGTGCCCGCTGATGCGCCGCGCGACCCAGTCGCGGCCGGCGGTTTCCAGCACCCAGGCGTCGAGCGCGTCGGCGATCAGGAAGCTCGAGTCGTGGCAAAGAGTCTTGTCGCGGATGCCCGCCGGGCCGCCCTGCCCGTGCTGCTCGAGCAGCCGGATGATGATCTCGAGCGCCTCGCCGGCCGTGCCGCCGCGCTCCAGGCCCAGGCGCACCAGGTCCATGCCGAGCAGCGCCGGCACGCGCGTCGCGCGCTTCGAGTAGATCGCGTTGCTGCCGATCGCGACCCCTCGCTGGTTGACGCCCATTTCCGCGCCCCAGCACCACACCGGCCGCGACAGTATCGCCGCATGGCGGCGCGGCACCTGCGGCAGCTCGATGAAGGTCGCGCGCATCGTCGCCGCATCGTCGGCCGCGACCGCCGGCAGGCGCATCACCGGCTGCGGCTCGCTCGGCTCGCGGTCGGAGTTCTTGGCGAACCAGACCGCATCCGGTCCGACCAGCACCTGGGCGTCGCACATCCCGGCACTTTAATTCACTACAGTGGCGCCATGGGGACGCTCGACCGGCTCGCGCACGACCTGCGCATCGGCGCACTGGGGGAGAACTACGCCTCGGTGGTGCCGCCGGCGCCGCTGCCGGAGCCGGAGCTCGTCGCGTTCAACCCCGACGCCGCGGCGCTGATCGACCTCGACCCGGCGCAGGCGCAGCGGGGCGAGTTCGTCGAAGTCATGGCGGGCAACCGGCCCCTGCCCGGCGGTACGACGCTTTCGATGCTCTACAGCGGCCATCAATTCGGCGTCTACGTGCCGCAGCTCGGCGACGGCCGCGCGATCCTGATCGGCCAGGTCCGCAATGGGCGCGGCGAACTGTGGGAGCTGCAGCTCAAGGGCGCCGGCAAGACACCCTACTCGCGCTTCGGCGACGGGCGCGCCGTGCTGCGCTCGACCATCCGCGAATACCTGTGCGGCGAGGCGATGGCCGGCCTCGGCATTCCGACCACGCGCGCGCTGTGCATCGTCGGGTCGCCGGAGCCGGTGCAGCGCGAGACGGTCGAGACCGCCGCCGTGCTGTGCCGCATCGCGCCCAGCCACCTGCGCTTCGGCAACTTCGAGGTGTTCTTCTACCGCAACGAGCACGACAAGCTCGCGCCGCTGGCGGATCACGTCATCGAGAACTATTTCCCCGGCATCGCACGTGGCGACTATCGCGCCTGGCTCACCGAGGTGGTCGAGCGCACCGCGAGGCTGATGGCGCAGTGGCAGGCGGTCGGCTTCTGCCACGGCGTGATGAACACCGACAACATGTCGATCCTCGGGCTTACGCTCGACTACGGCCCGTACGGCTTCATGGAAGAGTTCGACGCGCACTACATCTGCAACCACACCGACGAGACCGGCCGTTACGCCTACGACCAGCAGCCCGGCGTCGGCCACTGGAACTGCTCGCGCCTGCTGCAGGCCACGCTGCCGCTGCTGGCCGAGGTCCCGGAGAAGTCGGTCGAGATCGCGTATGAGGTCCTCGAGCGCTACGGCAAGGTGTTCGTCGCCGGGCACCTCGCGCTGCTGCGCGCCAAGCTCGGTTTGCGCGAGGCGCGCGACACCGATGCCGAGCTGCTCAACGGCCTGCTCGCGATCCTGCAGCGCTCGAAGGCCGACTTCACGTCGGTGTTCCGCGCGCTGGCGGACCCGCAAAGCGCGCGCGACCACGTTCTCGATGTCGCTGCCTACGACCGCTGGCTGGAGGACTATCGCGCGCGCCTGGCGCAGGAGCAGTCGAACGACGCAGAGCGCGCCGCGCGCATGAACCGCGTCAATCCGAGGTACGTGCTGCGCAATCACCTGGTGCAGGCGGCGATCGAGAAAGCGCAAGCCGGCGACTTCGCGGAGATCGAGACGCTGCGCGCGCTGTTGTCGCGGCCGTTCGACGAGCAACCCGGCCTCGAGCGTTACGCCGCGCCGGCGTCGGCGGGGACGCACAAGGTGGAGGTCAGCTGCTCGTCGTAAGGCGTCG
Organism: Nevskiaceae bacterium; assembly: GCA_050740195.1. Taxonomy (GTDB): domain Bacteria; phylum Pseudomonadota; class Gammaproteobacteria; order Nevskiales; family Nevskiaceae; genus JACPFV01. The sequence goes on from JBOICR010000076.1 coordinate 13,413, forward strand.
TCCCGGCGAAAGCCGGGACCCAGCGGTCTGGATTCCGGCTTGCGCCGGAATGACGGTCGTCAGGGCTGCTTGTAAACCTTGCCGCCCTTCATCACGAAGCTCACGTCCTGCACCGCCTTGATGTCCTTCAGCGGATCTCCCGACACCGCGACGATGTCCGCGAGCAGTCCGGGCGCGAGCTCGCCGCGATCGGTGACGCCGAGCACCTCGGCTCCGGTCATGGTGCCGGCGCGCAGCGCCTGGGCGGGCGTCAGGCCATAGCGCACCAGCGACACGAATTCGCGCGCGTTGCGCCCGTGCACCCACAGTTCGTCGCTGCCCAGGCCGATCTTCACGCCGTACTTGAGGCCGAGCCTGACGCTTTCGCCGATGCGCACCTTCAGCTGGTCGCGCTTGCGCTGCATGACCGGCGACATGCCGGGAAAATCGAGCACATCCCAGACGTAGCTGGTCGCGATCCAGTAGGTTCCTTTCTCCTTCATCAGCTTCGCGGTCGCCTCGTCGAGCGTGGTGCCGTGCTCGATCGTGGTCACGCCGGCGCGCACCGCGGCGTTGATGCCGCCGGTGCCATGCGCGTGCGCGGCGACCCGCAGCCCGTGCCGGCTCGCCTCCTCGACCACCGCGCGCAGTTCGGCGTCGCTGAACTGCTGCGCGCCGGCCGGCCCCTCCGCCGACAGCACGCCGGCGGTGGCGCAAATCTTGATGAATCCCGCGCCGTGCTTGATCTGGTAGCGCACGCCCTTGAGCACCTCGTCGACGCCGTCGACCACGCCCACCCTCGGGTCGGACTCGAGGACGCCGGGCGCGTAGCCGGTCTCGTCGCAGTGCCCGCCGGTGATGCCGAGCGAGTAGCCGACCGGCACGACGCGCGGGCCGTCGACCAGGCCTTTCTCGATCGCATGCGACAGCGCAACGTCAACGAACCCGCCGTTGTTGCCGACATCGCGCGTGGTGGTGAAGCCGGCCAGCAGCGTGACGCGCGCGTTGCGCGCGCCGAGCAGCGCCCAGTCGGCCGGGTTCTCGACGGCGTCCTGGTGCTTCCAGTCTCCTTCGAGCGTGGTGGTCAGGTGCGAGTGCAGGTCGATGAACCCCGGCAGCAGCGTCTTGCCCGGAAGGTCGATGACGCGCGCGCCGGCCGGCGCGGAGGGCGGATTAACCGCCGTGATGCGATCGCCGTCGATGACAATCAGCGCCGGTTTGACGTAGTCGCCGTTGCGGACGTCGACCAGCCGGTCGGCGCGCAGCACGATGGATTCTGCTGAAGCGGCGCCTGCGCCGAGAAGGGCGACTACAGCCAAAAGGTGGCGCGACATGAGTCCCCTTCTCGTCCGGGTTGTGGCCGGCGCACTCTAGCACCGAGGCCTGACAGCGCGGCGCGGCCGGCGTAGAGTGATCGCGGGGATCGTTTTCATTGTCGCCGCAATGGCGCCAAGGGAGTTGCATGGACGCGTCCCGTTTTCTCGCCGTTTCCCTCGCTTGTACCTGTGCGCTCGCCCCCGCAGCCACGCCTGCCGATGAGCTCTCGCCGTGGTCGGTCGGCGTGCGCGGCGGCATGAGCACGGCCGGCGGCGTGCCGTCGAACGACTCGCTCAACGTGGCACTCGCGGTGAGCTACCGCCTGGCCGGCGGCCGGGTCGGGGTCGCGGTCGAATCGATGGATTTCGATTTCGAGTTGCCGCAACTGATCGTCGGCGTGCCGCAGGACCGCGCCCTGGCGCCCGAGGACATCGATTCCAGCGCCAGCAGCACGCTGGTCGCCGTGTTCTACGAGCGGCGACTCGGAGCGACCGGCGCGCGCTGGATGCCGTACTGGAGCGTCGCGCTGGCGTTCGCTTCACCCGACACGCCGGCCGTGACCGGCCCGGCGCAGGGTGGCGGGACGTTCGACGTCCGCACCGACGCCGGCACCGAGTACGTCCCCGGCGTGCGTGCCGGCTATCGCTGGAACTTTGCGTCGTCGTGGTCGGCTGATTTTTCGCTGAGCATCAACCACCACTTCGCGAACTGGAAGGTCGAGGACGTCCCGAGCGGCAACACCGGGCGCGTCGACGACTACACGCATTACGGCGCGCAACTCGGGCTCGTCTACCGCTTCGGCGCGGAGTAGTCGACCGTTCAGCCGGTGTTCAGCCGCCCGGTTCCAGGATCGCTCCAGTTCGCTAAACGGAGACACCCGTGTTGAAACGCCTGCTGCTGCCCACCCTGCTCTGTACGTTCCTCGCCGCCCCGGCCTTTGCCGCCGACGAATTCATCCCCGAAGGACCGCCGGCGAAGGACGGCAAGTTCTGCGCCGAGAACCCCGCCAAGTGCGAGGAGTGGAAAGCGCGCCACGAGCAGTTCTGCAAGAACAATCCCGAAACCTGCAAGCAGGGCAAGGCCGCGCGCGAACGCCGCCGCGCCTGGTGCGACCAGAATCCGCAGGAGTGCCAGCAGCTGAAGGACGAGCGCCAGGCCCGCCACCAGAAAATGCGCGAGTGGTGCAAGGCCAATCCGGAAGAGTGCAAGGAGCGCCGCCAGGAAAAACGCGAGCGCCGCAAGGAGCGCAGCGAGAAGTTCTGCGCCGAGAACCCGGAGAAGTGCGACGGCAAGGACTAGCTGAACGCCCACGCGCCGTAGCCGACGACGCGGCGCTTGTCGCCGGCGGTATCGCCGGAGCTGCGCCGGTCGAGCGGCACCACGCGCAAGCCCCGGCGGCGCGCGACCTGCAACAGGCCGCGGATCGGGTGGCAGCCACAGGCATGGTCCCCATCGAGCAGCTCATCGTCGAGCCGCTCGATGGCTCTTGCCGTTTCGGCGTCGACCACGGCCGCGGCCTCGTACGAAAGGTAATGGCTGAGGTCCGAGCTGATCACGATCAGCGTCTCCTCATCGCCCCATAGCAGGTCCAGCACGCTCGCGGTCTGCTCCGGCGTGGCGTGGCCGACCGCGAGAGGCACCAGCGTGAACCCCGGCAGCGCGACCTGCAGGAATGGCAGCTGCACTTCGAGGCTGTGCTCGCGCTGGTGCGCTTCGTCGAGCACGCACACCGCCGGATGGCCCTCGAGCATGGTCAGCGCGGCGCGATCGAGCTCGATGGCGCCGAGCGGCGTTGCGAACGCGCCGGCTTGCGGCAGCGCGAGGCCTTCGACCGGCACGAAATGGCTCGGCCCCAGCAACACCACGCGGCGGATGCGTGCCGCGAACGGCGCGAGCGTGGCGTAAGCGCTGGCCGCGATCGGCCCCGAATAGATGTAGCCGGCGTGCGGCGCGATCAGTGCCTTGGGCTCGACCGCCGCGGGCCTGGCCCCGGCCAGCAGGCGCTCGACCTGCGCGCGCAGTTCCTTGGGACTCGCGGGGTAGAACGAGCCCGCCACCGCCGGCTGTCGCGTCGCGCCGATCGGGTTCATCATGGTGATCCGATCTTAGTCCCCTCTCCCCGCTCGTGGGGGGAGGGCCAGGGTGAGGGCATGGCCGCAGCCACTCGCGCATCAGGACTGCCTTGGGATGTCCAGGGGCCGGTCGTGCCGACGCGCTTCTGGCATGAGTTGCCGGACGGCCGCATCCAGTGCGACGACTGTCCGCGCGCTTGCAAGCTCCGCGAGGGCCAACAGGGGCTGTGCTTCGTGCGCGCGCGGCAGGACAACCGAATCGTCCTCACGAGCTATGGACGCTCGAGCGGCTTCTGCATCGATCCGATCGAAAAGAAACCGCTGAACCACTACCTGCCCGGCACGCCGATCCTTTCGTTCGGCACGGCTGGATGCAATTGTGCCTGCCGGTTTTGTCAGAATTGGTCGATCTCGAAAGCGCGAGAAGTCGAGAAACTTTCCGATGCGGCCAGCCCGGAGAAGCTCGCGCGCGTGGCGAAGGAGCTCGGCTGCAGCAGCATCGCCTTCACTTACAACGACCCGGTGGTTTTCCACGAGTACGCCATCGACACGGCGCAGGCTTGCCATGAGCTGGGGCTGAAAGCCGTGAGCGTGACCGCGGGATACCAGTGCGCGGAGTCCCGCCGCGAGATGTATCAGTGGATGGACGCCGCGAACGTGGACCTGAAGGGCTTTACCGAAGATTTTTACTACAAGGTCTGCGGCGCGCATCTGCAGGACGTGCTCGACACGCTCCTCTACCTGAAGAAGGAAACGAAGGTGTGGTTCGAGATCACCACGCTGCTGATCCCGGGCGAGAACGACTCGGAGGCCGAGATCGAGGAAGAGACGCAGTGGATCATGCAGAACCTCGGACCCGACGTGCCGCTGCATTTCACCGCGTTTCATCCGGACTGGAAAATGCTCGACAAGCCGCCCACGCCGCCGGCGACGCTGACACGTGCGCGCGCGATCGCGCTGAAGAACGGCCTGCGCTACGTGTACACCGGCAACGTGCACGACACCGACGGTGGCACCACGAAATGCCACGGCTGCGGCGCGAAACTGATCGTGCGCGACTGGTACCGGCTGCTCGAATGGAGCCTGACCGACGACGGTCGCTGCAAGAAGTGCGGCACGCCCTGCCCCGGCGTGTTCGCCGGCCCACCCGGCACCTGGGGTCCGAAGCGCCGGCCGGTGATGCTCAGCGCCGTCGCCTAATTGGGGGACAGACCACCATTTCCTGTGGCGACGAGTACCGCGAGAAGGATCCCGATCTCCATGCACCCTCCGACGCGTTGACTCTACTCGCGCAGCTCGAACAGGCGCTCGAGCATGCGCGGTTCGTCGAAATGGCTGCGTCCCACGAACGAGGTGGCGTGGCGGCCCCACTGGCGCATCGCGCCGGCGCTGGCGACGCCCGCCGGCCACAGCCACATGCGCTCGAGCCGCTCGGTGCCGCAGACGATGCCGTCCTGGCAGAACAGGC
>JBOICR010000077.1:0-10519 GCA_050740195.1 Nevskiaceae bacterium
AGATCAGCAGCGTGCCGAGCGCGGCCAGCAGCGCGGCGCCGAGACGCGTGCGCAGCGCCGAGGGTGGCAGCGCCATGTGCAGCAGCAGCGGCAACACGGCCAGGTAGGACAGCAGCGCCAGGTCCAGTCGCACGCCCAGCGTGAAGATGCGGTGCAGGTGCTCGACCGCGGCCAGACGGTCGAACTGCCAGGCCAGCAGCCCGGCCCGTGACAGCGCCAGCATCGCCAGGACCGCGGCGAAGAACAGCGCGAACGTGCCGGCCGGGGTCGCGAGCACATGCTGCAGTCGCGTCACTCGCTCCTCCCGCCGAGCCAGCTGCCGAGGTGGCTGACCCCGTCGATGATCTCGAGCGCGCCGGCCTCGCGCAGGCGGTCGTGCTCGTGCACGCCGCAGGCCACGCCGACTGCCGGCACGCGCGCCGCGCGCGCCATGTGGATGTCGAACTCGGTGTCGCCGATCATCAGCGCCGCGCCGGGGGCGAGGCCTTCCAGCTCCAGCAGCTCGTTCAGCATCAGCGGATCGGGCTTGGCCGCGGTCTCGTCGGCGCAGCGGCTCGACGACAGCAGCCCGCGCAGCTCCGGGTGGCGCTTGAACGAGCGCTCCAGACTCGACCGTGACTTGCCGGTCGCGACCGCCAGGCGGTAGCCGGCGCCGTGCAGCTCGCGCAGCATCTCCAGCGCGCCGTCGAACAGCGGCGCCTCGGCCGGCCCGTGGTGCGCGTGGCCGCCCGCGACCAGCAGCCGGCGGTAGCCCTCCATCGCGCGGTGGATGTCCTCGGGCGTGAACTCCGGGAACAGCCGCTCCATCGCGTCGTAGAACCCCAACCCGATCAGTTCGCGAACCTGCGCGTCGGTGCGCGCCGGCAGCTTCAGCTCGACGATCGCGCGCTGCATGCCGGCGACGATCAGCGCGGCGGAGTCGGCCAGCGTCCCGTCCCAGTCGAACACCAGCAGGTCGTACGGCCGGGTCATCACTTCAGCTTCTGCAGGAACGCTTCGAGCTCCTCGGGTAACGGCGACTCGACGACCAGCGCCGGGAATTCGCTGGACCCGGCGCCTGCGGCGCCGGGCGGGCCGGCCGCGGCCAGCCGCAGCGAGAACGCGTGCAGGAAGGTGCGGCGCAGGCCGAGGTCGCGCAACGGCCGCTTGTCGTCGGCCTGGCCGTATTTGCGATCGCCGGCCACCGGATGGCCGATGTCGGCGGCGTGCACGCGGATCTGGTGCATGCGACCCGAGAAGATGTCGACCTCGCACAGCGTCGCATTGCCGAAGCGCTGCACCGGCGTGAAGCGCGAGCGCGACGGCTTGCCCTGCTCGTCCACCAGCACGAAGCGCTCGCCGCTGGACAGGCGGTTCTTCAGCAGCGCCGAGTCGACGTCGCGCGAGCCGCCGCTCCACGCGCCGCACAGCAGCGCGCGGTAGCGCTTCTGCGCCTTGCCCTCGCGCAGCGCGGCCTGGGCGCGCAGCAGCGCCTTGCGCGACTTGGCCAGCAGCAGCACGCCGCTGGTATCGCGGTCGAGCCGGTGGCACAGCTCGACGTACTCGTATTGGCCCCAGGCGCGCACCGCCTCGATCACGCCGAACATGATTCCGCTGCCGCCGTGCGAGGCCAGCCCGGCGGGCTTGTTCAGGGCCACGTAGTGGGCGTCCTCGAAGATGATCGCGGCGCGCAACCGGTCGAGGACATCGTCCGGCGGACGCACCGGGGCAGTCTCGTCCGGCCTGCGCACCGGCGGCACGCGAACCTCGTCACCCTCGGCCAGGCGTCGGTCCGGCTTGGCCCGGCCACTGTTCACCCGCACCTCGCCCGACCGGATGATCCGGTAGACCGCCGACCGCGGCACGCCGGACAGGATCTTCAGCAGGAAGTTGTCCAGCCGCTGGCCGTCCTCGTTGCGCGTGACGGCCACCCGGCGCACGGATTGGCGCTTGCCGGGGGGTGGTGGGCTTTTGGTCGGAGGATGTGTCACAATGCGCGCGCTTTCGGAAGGGCTTGTAAGCCCCCGTAGCTTAAAGAATTCCTCGCTTCACCGGTGACAGCGGCAGGCGAGCAACGACAACCCAGCTCCCGCATGGCGGTGAGCGGCGCGCCGGACCAACCAAGGTAATGTCCTGGCGGCGCCTGATGAGTCTGAACTGACACGAATCTGTGAAGTGCTGGACCGGTGGAGCGCAGGCTCCCGGTTACCGCGCCATCGATGAGCTGCACTTAGACTCGGCTCCCCGCCTGCGGTCGCTCCTAACCGAGAACCGCAACAATGAAAAGAATCCTGATCAACGCCACCCAGCGCGAAGAACTGCGCGTGGCCATCGTCGACGGCCAGAAGCTCCAGGACCTCGACATCGAGCTCGCCTCCCGCGAGCAGAAGAAAGGCAACATCTACAAGGGCCGCATCACGCGCGTTGAGCCGTCGCTCGAGGCGTGCTTCGTCGACTACGGCGCCGAGCGCCACGGCTTCCTGCCGCTCAAGGAAGTGTCGAAGGAGTATTTCCGCGAAGGCGGCAATCGCGACAACATCCGCTCGGTGCTGAAAGAGGACCAGGAAGTCCTGGTCCAGGTCGAGAAGGAAGAGCGCGGCACCAAGGGCGCCGCCCTGACCACGTTCATCAGCCTGGCCGGCCGCTACCTGGTGCTGATGCCGAACAACCCGCGCGCCGGCGGTGTGTCGCGCCGCGTCGAGGGTGAGGAGCGCGAGGAAGCCAAGGCCGCGCTCGACGCGCTGCAACTGCCCGAAGGCATGGGCACGATCATCCGCACCAACGGCATCGGCCGCACCACCGAAGAGCTGCAGTGGGACGCCAACTACCTGCTCGAGATCTGGAACACGGTGGACAAGGCGGCGAAGGAGAAGGCCGCGCCGTTCCTGGTCTACCAGGAGAGCGGCATCATGATCCGCGCGCTGCGCGACTACCTGCGCCCCGAGATCGGCGAGGTCATGGTCGACAGCGTCGAAGCCTACGAGGAAGCCCGCGACTTCATCCAGCACGTGATGCCGGCCAACCTGCCGAAGCTGAAGCTGTACGAGGACCACATCCCGCTGTTCAGCCGCTTCCAGATCGAAAGCCAGATCGAGAGCGCGCATGACCGCCGCGTCGAGCTCGCCGCCGGCGGCTCGATCGTCATCGACCACACCGAGGCACTGACCTCCATCGACGTCAACTCGGCGCGCGCCACCGGCGGCCGTGACATCGAAGAGACCGCGCTGAAGACCAATCTCGAGGCGGCCGACGAAGTCGCCCGCCAGTTGCGCCTGCGCGACTTGGGCGGCCTGATCGTGATCGACTTCATCGACATGGAGTCGAACCGCAGCCAGCGCCAGGTCGAAGAGCGCCTGACACAGGCCTGCGAGATCGACCGTGCCCGCATCCAGTTCGGGCGCCTGTCGCGCTTCGGCCTGATGGAGATGTCGCGCCAGCGCATGCAGCCGGCACTGTCCGAGCACAGCCAGATCGCCTGCCCGCGCTGCAACGGCCGCGGCCAGATCCGCTCGGTCGAGTCGCTCGCATTGAGCGTGCTGCGCCTGATCGAGGAAGAGGCGATGAAGGACAAGACCACGCGCGTGATCGCGCAGCTGCCGGTCGACGTCGCCACGTTCCTGCTGAACGAGAAGCGCATGCCGCTGGCCGAGATCGAGGGCCGCCATCGCGCCATCGTGACGCTGGTGCCCAATGCCAACCTGCACTCGCCGAACTTCGAGATTTCGCGCGTGCGGGGCGACCAGAAGGTGGAAGGCAACGACGCGGTCAGCTACGACCTCGCGCAGAAAGTGGACGTCGTTGCTGCCGACGCGGTCAGCGCCGCCAAGGCGCCGGCCAAGCCGGTGATGGAAGCGGCGGTCAAGTCGATCAAGCCCTCCACGCCCGCGCCAAACGTCTGGACCGAGACGCCCGCGACGGCCGCAGCGCCGACCGCTGCCACTGCCGCGTCGGGCGGGTTCTGGAGCAAGGTCAAGAAGATTTTCACGCCCGAACCCACCGCCGCCGCTCCCGCGCCGGCTTCGTCCTCGGAACGGCCGTCGCAGCCGCGCCGCGGGGATCGTCCGCGCCATGAAGGCGGGCGTGATCGCCACCGCGATCGCGATCGTCATCGTGGCCGCGACGGTGGCCGCGATTTCCGCGGCGGACGCGACGGTGGCCGTGACGGCGGACGCGATGGTGGCCGGCGCGACCGCAGTGATTTCCGCGGCAACCGCGATGACCGCGGCCAGCGGCATCAGCACGGCGGCGGGCAGCGCCAGCAGCAGCAGAACCAACAGGCGCGTGGCGAGCAGCAGAACCAGTCGCCGCCGCAGAGTCAGCCGCAGCAGGGCAACCCGCAGGTCCAGGGCCAGCCGCAGCAGACCCAGCCGCAGCAGCCGCGCGCGGAGCAGCCGATGCGGCCCGAGCAGCAGGGACAGCAGGGGCAGGATCAGCAGCAGAGCCAGGAGCAAGGTCGCGAGGGCCGCGGCCGGCGTCGCCGCCGCCGCGGCGGCCGTGGCCGTCATGAGGGTGGCCAGCAGCAGGGCATTCCGCAATCGCAGGGCAACGCGCAGGGCAACGCGCGCGATGACTTCGAGCGCGAGCCGGAGTCGCAGGCCGACTTCAACCTGACCGTGGAAACCCCGCACCTGTCGGAGCCGGCTCCGCAGCCGACGCCGCAGCCGCGCCCTGCCCCGCGTCCGCAGCCGGAATTCCGGCCTGAGCCGGCGCCGGTCGCGCAGGAAACCCCGCGCATGGAAGTGGCTGTCGCTGCGCCCCAGGTGGCGCAACCGACGGCGCCGCGCGTTGAGTCGCACACGGAAGCACACGCTCCGGAAACGCACGCTGCGGAGCACCGTCCGCACCGGGCGAAGGCCGACGCGAACTGGATGCCGCGCCTGATCGCGCCGGTCGAGGGCGCGCCCGCGCCTACGGCGGCCGCGCCCGAAGCCGCGCCCAAGCCGAAGAAACCGGCGGACGACTTTGTGCCCCGGCTGATCTCGCCGGCCGCGCCGGACGCGCCGAAGCGCGACGACAACAACAACGGCAACCATACGCCGTAATTGCACCAGGGAAACTGGAACGGCCGCCTTGCGCGGCCGTTCTTTTTTTTTGACGAGCTACTCCCCGCCGGCCGGCAACGCCTTTAGCGCGACCGCCAGTTCACGCGCGGACTGGTAACGGTCTTCGGGTTTTTTCTCCAGGCATTTCTTCAGGATCCCGTCGATTTCGACGGGCAGGTGCGCGTTTGCCACCGAAGGCGGGCGCGGATCGGAGGTGGTGATCGCGTCCGCGAGCGCGGCCGCAGTCTTGCCCCTGAACGGCTTCTCGCCGGTGAACATGAGGTAAAGCGTCGATCCGAGCGAGAACAGGTCCGCGCGGCTGTCCACGCGCGAGCTCAGGTACTGCTCCGGAGCCATGAAGGACGGCGTTCCCAGAATCTGCCCGGCCTGCGTCAGGTCGGCGCTGCCCATGCGGGCGATGCCGAAGTCCATGATCTTCGCCCGCCCATCCTTGGCGATGATGATGTTGTCCGGCTTGATGTCCCGGTGCACCAGACCCTGGCCGTGTGCGTAGTCCAGGGCCTGCGCCAGTTCGATGCCGATCTCGACCGCCCGGGAGTAGGAGATCTGCTTGCCCGCCAGCATCCGCGTCAGCGTGGTGCCGTCCACGAACTCCATGACGATGTGCGGCTGCCCGCTGTCGTCCTTCACCAGGTCATGGATCGTGACGACGCCGGAATGGGAAAGCTTGCCGGCGGCACGAGCCTCACGCTCGAACCGCACCCGAAATTCGTCGTCCGCGCCGATGTAGGTCTTCATCGCCACCACGCGGTCGATGGCCGGATCGCGCGCCCTGTACACCACGCCCATGGCGCCACGGCCCAGTTCATCGACGATTTCGTAGCGGCCGATCATCTGCTTGCGGGCCGCCACATTCAGCACCGTGTCGGCCGCGGCCACTGGCTGCGGCGGCCGCGGTGCCGGTTGCGGCGCCGGCCGCACGGGGTACGCGCTGGCCGCGCTCTGGGGAGCGGTCGGCAATCGGGGCATGGGAGCTCTGGGCGCGGCGTCCGCGGACGCCCTCGTCACGACCACGGCCGCCGGCGCTGTTTCGCGCCGCTTGCGGATGCGTTCGGCGAAACGGCCGGTGTGCGCCGCAATCAGCGTCATCACGAAAGCCAGCGCCAGACAGCCGACGGCCAGCGCCAGCGGCATCGCGTTGTCGTAAGAGATTTCCGGCGGCCAGGAAAACGGAGTTGCCTGCGCCAACTGCACCAGCGGGGGATCTGTCAGCGGGTACAGGTAGGGTTCACCAAATTCGCTTGCCCACTGCGCCGCTTCCGGGAACAGGAACGCGATTCGAAGGCTGAAGGCGAGCGCTGCCAGGAACAGCAGCGCGGCCAGGACCACACCCGCGGCGGCCAGCACCAGCAACAGGGCGTGCACCACCCACATTGTTCGTGATCCGGCCACGACGTCAGCGCCTTCGCACGAGCGCCGCGGTCACCGCGGCGAGGTCCTCGGCCGTGTCGACGCCGCGCGGCGGCGGCGCGCGCACGATGCCGACGCGGATCCGCAGGCCATGGGCGAGCGCGCGCAGCTGCTCCAGCGCCTCGGTGCGCTCGAGCGGCGCGGGCTTGAGCGCGCTGAAGCGTTTCAGCGCGGCGACCCGGTAGGCGTACAGCCCGATGTGGCGATACGCGAGGCCGTCCGGCAGGGCCGGCGCCTGCCGCGTCGCGCCGTCGCGCCGCCACGGGATCGGCGCGCGCGAGAAATACAGCGCGTAGCCGCGCCGGTCCATCGTCAGCTTGACGACGTTCGGGTTCAGCCACTCCTCGAGCGAATGCAGCGGATGGCATAGCGTCGCCAGGTCGGCGCTGCGGTCGGTCGCGACGAGCCGCGCAGCCCGGCGCACCAGCGCCGGCGGCATCAGCGGCTCGTCGCCCTGCAGGTTCACGACGACCGTCGACGCCGGCCAGCGCCGCTTCGCGGCGACTTCGTTGATGCGATCGGTGCCGGAGGCATGGCGGCTCGAAGTCATCTGCACGTCCGCGCCGAACGCGCGGCAGGCCTCGCGCACCTCCTCGCTGTCGGTCGCGATCACCACGTCCTGCGCGCCGGAGCGGCGCGCCGCGTCCCACACGTAGCGCACCAGCGGGCGGCCTTGGATCTCGCGCAGCACCTTGCGCGGCAGCCGGGTCGAACCCAGGCGCGCGGGGATAACGACCTTGAATTTCACAGCCGGCGCAGTTCGTCGTCGGACAGCGTGCGCGCCTCTTCCTCGATCATCACCGGGATGCCGTCACGCACCGGGTAGGCCAAACGCGATGCCTTGCACAGCAGTTCCTGCTTCTGCCCGTCCCAGACCAGCGGCGCCTTGGTGACGGGGCACACCAGGATTTCGAGCAGTCGCGAGTCCATCAGGCGGATTTCCTCAAGGCGTTGGTCAATTCTTGCACAAGCGCGACGCTGGCCGGATCGATCGCCGCTTCGACCGGGACGACCCACTGTTCCGGCATGCCGAAGTGCCGGCACTTGACCGCGTCCTTCTCGGTCATCAACACCGGCAGGCCGTCGCCGAACTCGAGGTCGGTGCGCGCGAACGGATGGTGGTCCGGGAACGGATGCAGGACCAGGCCGATGCCCTGCTGGGTCAGCATCGCGAAAAACCGCGCCGGATTGCCGATGCCCGCCACCGCGTGCACGGTCGTGCCGGCGAACGCGCCGATCGGCTGCGTGAAGCCGCCGTCGAGCGCCTGCGCCTCACGCGCGACGAGCCGCATCGTCACCTGCCGCCCGAACGGCGTAGTCCAGCCGGGCCCGTTGACGATCACGAGGGCCACTTCGCCGAGGCGCGCCGGGCTCTCGCGCAGCGGCCCGGCCGGCAACAGCCGGCCGTTGCCCAAGCCGCGGGTCGCGTCGACCACGGCGATCTCGAGGTCGCGCCACAGCCGGTAGTGCTGCAGCCCGTCGTCGCTGACGACGATGTCGACGTCGCCGCCAGCGAGCAGCATCGCGCCCGTGGCCAGGCGATCCGGGCCGACCACCACCGGGCAGCGCGTGCGCGCGGCGATCAGCACCGGCTCGTCGCCCACCATTGCCGGGTCCGAGCCCGGATCGACGCGCTGCGGCCATTGCTTCGCGCCGCCGCCGTAGCCGCGGCTGATCACGCCGGGGCGCCAGCCCCATTCGCGCAGCCGCTCGACCAGCCAGATCACGAACGGCGTCTTGCCGGTGCCGCCGACCGCGATGTTGCCGACCACGACCACCGGCACGGCGAGGCGCGCGAGCTTCGCGCCTGACTGCTGGCGCGCGCGGCGCAGGCGCGCGGCCAGGCCGAACAGCCAGGCCAGCGGGCGCAGGTACCACGGCGCGGGCGCCGGGCCGTACCAGCGGCGCGTCAGCCAGGACTTCACGCCGGGCCTAGACGTCGTCGAACTGCATCTGGTGCAGCGCCGCGTACAGCCCGTTGTGCGCGAGCAGCTCGGCGTGGCGCCCGGTCTCGATGATGCGCCCGTCCTGCATGACGGCGATCAGGTCGGCGCGCTGCACGGTCGACAACCGATGCGCGATCACCAGCGTGGTGCGGCCCTGTACCAGCCGCTCCAGCGCCTGCTGGATGTAGCGCTCGGACTCGGTGTCGAGCGCCGACGTGGCCTCGTCGAGGATCAGGATCGGCGCGTTGCGCAGCAGCGCGCGGGCGATGGCGATGCGCTGGCGCTGGCCGCCGGACAGGTTCACGCCGTTCTGGCCCAGGGGCGTGTCGAGTCCCCGCTCCAGTTTCTCGATGAAGTTCCACGCGAACGCCGCGCGCGCCGACTCGACGATCTGCTCGTTCGTGACCTGGTCGCGCACGCCGTAGGCGATGTTGTCGGCGACGCTGGCGTTGAACAGCACGACGTTCTGGTCGACCAGCGCCACCTGGCGCCGCAGGTCGGCGATCCGGTACTCGGCGACGTCGTGGCCGTCGAGCAGCACGCGGCCCTCGGTCGGATCGTAGAAGCGCGGCAGCAGCGACAGCAGCGTGCTCTTGCCGCTGCCGGAGCGGCCGACGAAGGCGACGGTCTGGCCGGGCTTGACGTCCAGCGTCACGCCGTCGAGCGCCGGCTTGGCTTCGTCGCTGTAGCGGAAGCGGACGCCTTCGAAGCGGATCTCGCCGCGCGAGCGCTCGAGCGAACGCGTCCCGCCGGCGGGCTCGGGCGCGATGTCGAGGAACGCGAACAGGTCGTGCGCGGCGACCAGTCCGCGCGTGAGCCGGTCGGTGATGCCGGTCACCGCGCTCAGCGGATCGCGGATGCCCAGCATCGCGCCGATGAACGCCGCGAACGTGCCGGGCGACTCCAGCCGCATGTCGCCGGAGATCGCCAGGTACACGATCACGGCGACCGCCACGGACGCGATCAGCTGCACCACGCCCTGCGCGCCCGAACTGCTGGCGACGAGCTTGAGCGCCTGCTTGCGGATGAACTCGTTGACTTCGCGGAAGCGGCTCGCCTCGTACGCCTCGCCGCCGTAGACCTTCACCACGCGCCGGCCGGTGATCGCCTCGTCGGCAACGTGCGTGACGCCGCCCATCGAGGCCTGCAGCCGCTTGTTGATGACCTTGAAGCGGCTGCTGACAAAGCGCACCGAGCCGGCCACGAAGGGCGCGACGCACAGCACGACGACGGTCAGTTGCCAGCTCATGTACAGCATCACGCCGAGCAGCCCGAGGATGCGCAGGCCGTCCTTGATGATCGCGTTCAGCACCTGCGTCGCCGAGTCGGCGACCATGTTGACCTGGTAGGTCAGCTTCACCAGCAGGTCGGCGTTGCGCACGCGGTCGTAATGCGCCACCGGCAGGCGCAGGAGGTGATCGAACACCTGGCCGCGCAGGCTCAGCACGACGCGCTGCGCGACCTCGGCCATGCCGTAGGTGGAGGTGAAGTGGGCGATGCCGCGCAGGATGAACAGCCCGAGGATCGCCAGCGGCACCAGCCGCATGATCTCGGGGTCGCGGTCGACGAAGCTGCCGTCGATCATGGGCTTGATCAGCCAGATGAACGTGGTGTCCACCGTGGCGAACATCAACATGCCCAGCAGGGCGACGAGGAAGACTTTCCAGTGCGGCGCCGAGTAGCGCAGCAGCCGGCGGTACACCGCCTCGTCGGAGTCGACGCTCGGGCTCATGGCGGGGCCGTGCGGCATCCGGCCATGTTACGGGAAATCCGGCTCAAACCCCGGATTTCTTGCCACAATCGGGGCCCCGACGTCCGCGGAGATGCGCCGTGAGCAAGACGCTGTTCGAGAAGATCTGCGACAAGGAACTGCCCGCCGCGATCGTCTACGAGGACGAGCACTGCGTCGCCTTCAAGGACGTCAACCCCGGCGCGCCGACCCACGTGCTGCTGGTGCCGCGCAAGCCGATCCCGATGCTGACCGACGCGACGGCCGCCGACCAGGCGCTGCTCGGCCACCTGATGCTGACCGCGCCCAGGATCGCCGAGCAGCTCGGCGTCGGCGACGCCTTCCGCGTCGCCATCAACAACGGCGCCGGCGCCGGGCAGTCGGTGTTCCAC
>JBOICR010000078.1:0-2784 GCA_050740195.1 Nevskiaceae bacterium
CTGCAGGGCTATGTCGCCGCGGTACTCGGCATCGAGCGGTTCATGCGGGCGACGGACAGCGCGGCGGCGCGCGCCGGCCTGTCGGTGCGGCTCTCGGATGCCGGGCCGATGCCGGCGACCGGGTCGAGTCCCGAGAGCGCTCCCGAGCTGGCCTCGACAGGCGGCCTGCTCCACGAGATCCAGTTGCCGTTTGCCGGCCGTGACCTGCGGCTGGCCTTCGAGCTTCCGGCCCAGACCCTGCTGGCGCGCCGCAGTTGGGCCACCTGGCTGGCGCTGGCGGGCGGACTGGCGCTGACCGGCGTGGTCGGCGTCATATTGCTGGTCGGCGTCGGCCGCGAGGCCCACACCGAGGCCCTGGTGCGCGAGCGCACCGAGGCCCTACGGCTGTCGGAGGAGGCGCTGCGTCACGAAGCCACGCACGATCACCTGACCGGCCTGCCGAACCGCGCGCTGTTCCTCGACCGCCTCGGGCACGGCGTCGAGCGCGGACGGCGCCACGACGCGCGTTTCGGGCTCCTCTATATGGACATCGACGGCTTCAAGCCGGTCAACGACCGACACGGGCACGCCGCCGGCGACGAGCTGCTGCGGCAGATCGCCGCGCGCCTGCGCAGGGCCGTGCGCGCCGAAGACACGGTGGCGCGCCTGGGCGGCGACGAGTTCGGCATGCTGCTGGAGGCGCCGGTCGATGACGCCGGTGCGCTGCGCAAGGCAGAGGAACTGGTCGCCGCGCTGGGCGTGCCGTTTGAGCTGACGCTGCTGGGGCAGGCAGTGGCCGTCACGGTCGGCGCCAGCGTCGGTGTTGCGCTGTACCCGGCCCACGGCAGCAGCGTCGACGAACTGGTTCACGCCGCCGACGAGGCGATGTACGCGGCCAAGCGTGGCGGCAAGAATGCGAGCCGGATGGCGGGTTGACGAGCGGGGCACGCGCGCGACCGTTTGCCGCATTGCGGCAAAGGGAAAGGACATAAAATACCGCCCGCCAAAACCAAAACCATGAACAACGAAGCCGCTTCCAATCAGGAACTGGACGTCCTGCTCAGCCGGATCGAGGCGCTGGCAGCCAGGCGCGTCGACAAGCCGGACCAGCCGCTGTTCCGGGCGTTCGTGCGCCACTACTTCGAGATGGCGTCGGCCGAGACGCTGAAGCTGCGGCCGACCGAGGACCTGCTCGAGGCGGCGCTGGCGCACTTCCAGCAGGCGCGCACCCGCAAGCGCGGCGAGGTGCTGATCGAGGTCAAGCCGCCGCAGGACCCCGCCGCTGCCGGCAGCCACGGCTTCGCCACCGTGCGCACGGTGGTGGACGACATGTCCTTCCTGTACGACTCGGTCGGCATGGCCGTGCGCGAGGCCGGCGTGTCGATCGACTGGACCGTGCACCCGGTGCTGCGCGTCATGCGCGAGCGCGGCAAGCTGACCGAGGTGCTCGGCGTCGCCGGCACCGGCGACGACGGCGATACCGAATCGCTGATCCACGTCGAATGCGAAGGGCTGGCGCGGCCCGAGGACTACCCGGTGCTGGAGCGCAGACTGCGCGACGTCATCGGCGAGCTGACCCAGTGCGTGCAGGACTACCCGGCGCTGCGCAAGTGCGTGCAGGCGCTGGTCAAGCAGCTCGACAGCGTGCCCAAGGGCGCCGACGCCGCCGAGTTCCGCGAGGCGCAGGATTTCCTGCGCTGGCTCGACGAGGGCCGCTTCACCTTTCTCGGCTACTCCCAGTCGCGTGTCGGCACGTCCGGCTTCGACGACGTGCGCGACGCCGCGCTCGGCCTGCTGCGCCCGGGCGGCCGCTTCGAGGACACCCAGGAGTACATCGCCCCGCGCGAGGAGCTGTCCAAGTACGCGACCAGCAAGCGTGTCGTGGTGGTCAGCAAGGGCAACGTGCGCTCGCCGCTGCACCATCCCGAATATTTCGACGTGGTCTCGGTCAAGCACTTCGGCGCCGACGGCGAGGCGACGGGCGTCAGCCGCTTCGTCGGCCTGTTCGCGACCGAGGTTTACACGGCGCGCGTGCGCGAGATCCCGCTGCTGCGCCGCAAGGCCGAGTACGTGATGCAGCGCGCGCGCCTGCCGGAGGCCAGCCATTCCGGCAAGAACCTGCGCGAGATCATCCATTCGCTGCCGCGCGACGAGCTGTTCCAGAGCTCCGAGACCGAGTTGTTCCAGCTGTGCATGGGCATCCGCGCGCTGCGTGACCGCCACCAGCTGCGGCTGTTCATGCGGCGCGACCGCTACGGCCGCTACTACACCTGCATGGTGTACCTGCCGCGCGACCGCTACTCGGCCGAGCTGCGCGACCGGATCGCCACCGAGCTGACCGGCGTATTCGGCGCGACCTCGATCGACCGCACGGTCGAGTTCCTGCGCGGTTCGCTCGCGCGGATCCTGTACACGGTGCGCACCGAGGCGGGCACGACGGTGTCGCAGACGCCGGCCGAGGTCGAGCAGCGCCTGCTCGCGGTCACGCGCTCGTGGCGCGAGCAGCTGCGCGAGGTGTTCCGGCCGCACCCGGTGATCGACGGCGCGGCGATGGCGGCGCGCTTCGGCGACGCTTTCCCGGTGTCGTACACGTCGAGCACCACGGCCGAGGAGGCCGCGGCCGACGTCGAGCACCTGATCCGGCTGTCCGCGACCGATCCGGTGCTGCCGCGCCTGGCCGCGGGCACCGGCGGCTCCGGCACGCTGAAGCTGTACTCGTACGGCAAGCCGATCCCGCTGTCCGACGTGCTGCCGACGCTCGAGAATTTCGGCCTGCGCGTCATCTGGCAGGACCCGACCGAGGTC
>JBOICR010000079.1:0-2788 GCA_050740195.1 Nevskiaceae bacterium
GGGTGGCCGATTCCCGTCGGAAGGGGTGGCCGATTTACGTCGGAATCAGTGGCCGATTAACGTCGGAATACGCAACCGGCATCGTAAACGGTAGAGACCTGCCCAGCGATTGGCACTGCGCGCTCCAACGCTTTCTTCACCACTCCCGTGGCCACACGCTTGATCACCGCTTTTGCTGCCTTCTCGGCCGCGGCGCCTACGATCTCACCGCCTGCGTACTCGGCTGTTTGCGTATTCCGACGTTAATCGGCCACTGATTCCGACGTAAATCGGCCACCCCTTCCGACGGGAATCGGCCACCCCCTGGGAGCGCAGTGACGCGGGATAACCCGATAGGGCAACCTCGCCGCTTTTTCCAAAGCGAGCGAGGGAATGCCGAAAGAAAGGTTGTCCATGCGCAAGATTCGAGAGGTCCTGCGGCTGACCGCTGCCGGCGTGACGGCGCGCCAGGTCGCGAAGATCGTCGGCGTGGCCCGCAGCACGGTGGCGGACTGCCTGCGGCGCTGTGCCGCGGCCGGCCTGTGCTGGCCGCTGCCCGAGGGACTGGCTGAAGACGAGCTGACCCGGCGGGTGTATCCGCCACCGCCACAGCGCGACGACGCGCCGCCGGCGCCGGACTGGCCAGTGCTGCACGCCGAGCTTTCGAAGAAGGGCGTAACGCTGATGCTGCTCTGGCAGGAGTACAGGGCGGCCACGCCCGATGGCTACCAGTACAGCCGCTTCTGCGATCTGTACCGGGCCTGGGCCGCCACGCAGGACGTGGTCCTGCGCCAGGCGCATGCGCCGGGCGACAAGCTGTTTGTCGACTACGCCGGCCAGACGGTCGACGTTATCGACCAGCGCACCGGCGAGATCCGCGCGGCGCAGATCTTCGTCGCCGTGCTGGGGCATTCGGCCTACACCTACGCCGAGGCGACCTGGACGCAGAGTGCGCCGGACTGGCTCGGCGCGCATGTGCGCGCGCTGGAATTCCTGGGCGGCGCGCCGGGCGCGATCGTGCCGGACAATCTCAAGGCCGGCGTGAGCCGGGCGCATCGCTACGACCCGGACCTCAATCCGAGCTACCAGGAACTGGCCGAGCATTACGGCCTGACCGTGCTGCCGGCGCGGGTGCGCAAGCCGCGCGACAAGGCCAAGGTCGAATCCGGGGTGCTGCTGGTCGAGCGCTGGATCCTGGCGCGGCTGCGGCACCAGACCTTCTTCGCGCTGGCCGAGCTGAATCAGGCCATCACGGGACTCATCGCCGAGCTCAACGCCAAGCCGTTTCAGAAGCGCGAAGGCTCGCGCGCCAGTGTCTTTGCGGAAGTGGAGCGACCGGCCCTGCAGCCGCTGCCGGCACACCGCTACGAATACGCCGCCTGGAAGAAGGCCAAGGTGCATCTGGATTACCACGTCGAGGTCGAGCGGCATTACTACTCGGTGCCGCACGCCCTGGTCGGCAAGACCGTGGAAGTGCGGCTGACCGCGCAGACCGTGGAGATCTTCCATCGCGGCAGCCGCGTGGCCGCCCATGTGCGCTCGCAGATGAAGGGCAGCTTCACCACGCTGCCGGCGCACCGGCCCGAGCGGCATCGCGCCGTGGTCGATCTGACTCACGAGCGCCTGCTCAAGCAGGCCGAGGCCATCGGGCCGGCGACGGCCAGCGTGATCAGGGCGCAGGCGCTCACGCGCAAGCATCCCGAATACGCCCTGCGCGCCGGCCTGGGCGTGCTGCGCCTGGCCAAGGACTTTTCCCCGGCAAAGCTCGAGGCCGCCTGCGTCCGGGCGCTGGCACTCAAGAGCACCAGCTATCGCGCCGTCCGTGCCCTGATCCAGGCGCCGGAGCAAACCGAGCTGTCGCTGTCTCTGCCCGCGCACGGCAACGTGCGCGGCTCGTCGTACTACCACTGAGGAGACGTTTTGATGCTGCACCAACCCCTGATCACCCAGCTCCAGGCCCTGCGCCTGCGCGGCATGGCCACAGCCCTGGAGCATCAGCTCCAGTCCCCGGACGCATCCGGCCTGACCTTCGACGATCGCCTGGGCCTTCTGCTCCAGCACGAGGTCGCCGAGCGGCAGAGCCAGCGCCTACACCAGCGGCTGCGCTGGGCCAAGCTGTCGCAGAACGCCTGCCTGGAAGATCTCGACCTGCGCGCCTCGCGCGGGCTGGACCGCACCACGCTGGCCAAGCTGGCCGACCTCGCCTGGGTCCAGCAGCATCTCAATGTGCTGATCACCGGACCCACCGGCGTCGGCAAGTCCTTTCTGGCCTGCGCTATCGGCCATGCCGCCTGTCGCGCCGACCACTCGGTGCGCTGCTACCGGCTGCCACGGCTGATCGATGATCTTGCCCGCGCCAGCGCGCTGTCCAACCGCTCCAGTTTCTTCCGCGCCCTCGCCAAAGTGGATCTGCTCGTGCTCGATGACTTCGGCCTGACCCCACTGGCCGACCAGACACGGCGCGACCTGCTGGAAATCCTCGACGACCGCTATGACCGCAAGTCAACCATTCTCACCAGCCAGCTGCCGGTGGACCAGTGGCACGTATATCTTGCCGATCCGACGCTCGCCGACGCCATCCTCGACCGGCTCGTGCACAACAGCTATCGCATCAACCTCGCTGGCGACTCGATGCGCAAGCGCTCCGCGAAAAGCATGCCCTGAGCCTGACGAAGGGCTTGACCCGCACCACGCCCGCCACCGCATAATCCACCGCCCCGCGCGCTACGCCGCTCGGGGTGGCCGATTCATCCCGGAATACCCGGCCGATTTGCGCTGGAATCGGTGGCCGATTTCGTCGGAATACGCA
>JBOICR010000080.1:0-4776 GCA_050740195.1 Nevskiaceae bacterium
GAGCAAAGAAGAGCTCGCCGAGATCGAGCACGAGCTGGCGCATTACGAGCAGCCCAGCGCCGCCACCATCGAGGCGCTCAAGATCGTGCAGAAGCACCGCGGCTGGGTGTCGGACGAAGCCGTCAAGGACATCGCCGCCGTGCTGAAGACCTCGGCGGCGGACGTCGACGCGGTCGCGACGTTCTACAACCTGATCTTCCGCAGGCCGGTGGGCCGGCACGTGATCTTCCAGTGCGACTCGGTGTCCTGCCACATCATGGGCGCCGACGGCCTGCGCGCGAAGCTCGAGGGCAAGCTCGGCATCAAGGCGGGCCAGACCACGCCGGACGGCCGCTTCACGCTGCTGCCGATCGTGTGCCTGGGCACCTGCGACCGCGCGCCGGCGATGCTGGTCGACAAGGACCTGCACCGCGACCTCGAGGACGTCAACGAGCAGTCGCTGGGCGAACTGCTGGCGGGGTACAAATAGATGACCCACAACCCCGCCGCCCCGCCGACCCGGCCGCTGACCCGGAACATCGTCCTCAAACCGGGGACGTCGCTGCCGGAAGTGCCGCTCGACATTACCGAGTTCGAGAAGCGCGGCGGCTATCACGCGATGCGCAAGGCGCTCAAGCAGTTCGCGCCGATGGAAGTCATCAACACGGTCAAGGAGGCCAACCTGCGCGGCCGCGGCGGCGCCGGCTTCCCGACCGGGGTGAAGTGGGGCCTGGTGCCGCAAGGCAGGCCTGGCGACCAAGGCGTCGTCGCGCACAAGTATTTCGTCGCCAACGGCGACGAGATGGAGCCGGGCACGTTCAAGGACCGGCTGCTGATCGAGGGTGATCCGCATTCCTTCGTGGAGGGCATGATCCTCGGCGGCTACGCGATCCAGGCCGACATCGGCTACGTGTTCCTGCGCGCCGAGTACTTCCTCGCCGCCGAGCGCCTGCAGAAGGCGATCAAGGAGGCCTACGCCAAAGGCTACCTCGGCAAGAACATCCTCGGCACCGGCTACACCTACGACCTGTATCTGCACACCAGCGCCGGCCGCTACATCTGCGGCGAGGAAACCGCGCTGATCAGCTCGCTGGAAGGCCGCCGTGCCTTGCCGCGCGCCAAGCCGCCGTTCCCGGCGATCTCCGGGTTGTTCGGCAAACCGACCGTGGTCAACAACATCGAGACCATCTGCAACGTCGCGCACATCGTCGAGCACGGCGCGGCGTGGTTCAAATCGCTGAGCAAGAGCAAGGACGGCGGCACGAAACTCTACGGCGCCTCGGGCCGCGTCAGGACGCCCGGCACCTGGGAGCTGCCGATGGGTACGACCGCGCGCGAGCTGGTCGAGAAGCACGGCGGCGGCATGCGTGACGGCTACAAGCTGAAGGCCTGGTTGCCGGGCGGCGCCTCGACCGACTTCCTGACCGCCGACCACCTCGACCTGCCGATGGACTTCGATTCCATCGCCAAGGCCGGTTCGCGCATGGGCACCGGACAGATGATCGTGCTCGACGACCAGGCCAGCCTGATCGGCACCGTCCGCAACCTCGAGCATTTCTTCGCACAGGAGTCCTGCGGCTTCTGCACGCCGTGCCGCGACGGCCTGCCGTGGATCGAAAAATTGCTGATCGCGCTCGAGCAAGGCCGCGGCAAGCCCGGCGACCTCGAGCTGCTGGCGCGGCACTGCCGACTGCTCGGCCCAGGCCGCACGTTCTGCGCGCACGCGCCGGGCGCGGTCGAGCCGCTGCAGAGCGCGCTGAAATACTTCCGTCCCGAATTCGAAGCCGCGATCGCGCGCGGCCAGACCACCAAGGCCGCGTGATGGACCCGACCGGCCCGACCAGCAAGAAAGCCCGCATCACCATCGACGGCCGCGAGCACGTGGTCGACGCCTCGACCCACGTGCTGCAGGCCGCGCTCGGCGCGGGCATCAACGTCCCCTACTTCTGCTGGCACCCGGCGCTGGGCTCGGTCGGCGCGTGTCGTCAGTGCGCGGTGATCCAGTACAAGGACGAGAACGACACCGTCGGCCGGCTGGTCATGTCGTGCATGACGCCGTGCGCCGACGGCGCGCGCTTCTCGGTCGAGCATCCCGAGGCACGCGACATGCGCAGTGCGGTGGTCGAGTACCTGATGACCAACCACCCGCACGACTGCCCGGTGTGCGAGGAAGGCGGCCACTGCTACCTGCAGGACATGACGGTGATGACCGGGCACAACTACCGGCGCTACGGCCCCACCAAGCGCACGCACCAGAACCAGGACCTCGGCCCGTTCATCGGCCACGAGATGAACCGCTGCATCGCCTGCTACCGCTGCGTGCGCTACTACAAGGACTACGCCGGCGGCAAGGATCTCGACGTCTACGGCAGCGGTGCCAACGTGTATTTCGGCCGCTCCGAGCCCGGCACGCTGGAGTCACCGTTCTCCGGTAACCTGGTCGAGGTCTGCCCGACTGGCGTGTTCACCGACAAGCCCTACGGCGAGAGCTACACGCGCAAGTGGGACCTGCAGACCTCGCCCAGCATCTGCCCGGGCTGCTCGATCGGCTGCAACATCTCGCCGGGCGAGCGTTACGGCAAGCTCAAGCGCGTCGAGAACCGCTACCACGGCGAGGTCAACGGCTACTTCATCTGCGACCGCGGCCGCTACGGCGCCGGCTTCGTCAACCGCGAGGACCGCCCGCGCGCGCCGATGCTGGCGCAACAGCCGGCGGGCGCCGACGCCGCGATCGCGCACGTCGCGGAGCTGGTCAAGAAAGGTCGCGCCATCGGCATCGGCTCGCCGCGCGCCTCGCTCGAGGCCAATTACGCGCTGCGCGCGCTGGTGGGCGACGAGAATTTCCACAGCGGCCAGGCCAGCGGCGACGCCGTGGTCACGGCGCACGGCATCGAGATCCTCAAGCGCGGGCCGGCGAAGATCGCGACGATCAGGGACGCCGAGGCCAGCGACGCGGTGCTGGTGCTCGGCGAGGACGTTCTCGCCACCGGCGCGCGCCTCGCGCTCGCCCTGCGCCAGGCCACGCGCCAGGCCGGTTTCAAGGCCGCCGCATCGGCGCACATCCCGCTGTGGCAGGACGCCTCGGTCCGCACCATCGCGCAGGACACCCGGAGCCCGCTGTTCAACCTGACCGTCAGCGCCACCGGCCTCGACGAGATCGCCGAAATCGCGCACCGCGCCGCGCCCGCCAACATCGCCCGCCTGGGCATGGCGGTCGCGCACGCGCTCGACGGCACGGCCACCGTCGTGCCCGGCCTCGACGCCGCCGAAACCGCGATCGCCGTGAACATCGCCAAGGCGCTGCTCGCCGCCGAGCGGCCGCTGATCGTCTCGGGCAGCGGTTGCGGCTCGGTCGCGCTGCTTCAGGCCGCCTCGAACATCGTCACCGCGCTGGCCAAGCTGAACCGCAAGCCCTCGATCAGCCTGGTGTTCGCCGAGGCCAACAGCGTCGGCGCCAGCCTGATGGCGGGCCACACGCTGGAAGCGGCGCTCAAGGAAATGGCAACCGGCGGGGTCGAGACGCTGATCGTCGCCGAGAACGACCTGTACCGCCGCGTGCCGGCGGCGCGCCTCGACGCGGCGCTGGCAAAAGTCCGCAACGTCGTGGTGCTCGACTGCATTGCGACCAGGACCACCGCGCGCGCCACCGCGCTGCTGCCGGCCGGCTCGTTCGCCGAAGCCGACGGCACGCTGGTCAACTTTGAGGGCCGCGCGCAGCGCTACTTCCAGGTGTTCCCGGCCGACGGCATCCGCGAGTCGTGGCGCTGGCTGCAGCAGGTCGCCGCCGCCGCCGGCGTCGCCGGTCTCGGCGACACCCTCGATGCATTGACGACTGCGTGCGCGAAACTGCCGGGCCTGCACGGCATCGAGAACGCCGCGCCCGACGCCAGGTTCCGTATCGCCGGCGCGCGCATCCCGCGCATGCCACACCGCTACAGCGGCCGCACGGCGATGAACGCGAACACCGACGTGCACGAGCCGCGCCCGGCACAGGACGTGGACTCACCGCTCGCGTTCAGCATGGAAGGCGCCACCGGCCTCGGCCCCGAGCCGGCGCCGCTGATCCCGATGTTCTGGTATCCGTCGTGGAACTCGCCGCAGGCCGTCAACAAGTTCCAGGACGAGATCGGCGGGCACCTGAAGGGCGGCGATTCCGGCGTGCGGCTGTTCCACCCGAACGCCGCTGCGCGTCCCGCCTACTTCAACCCGCCGGCGCCCTCGAGCCAGCTCGAGGTCGTGGCGCTGCATGAGCTGTTCGGCTCCGAGGAGCTCTCGGCGCAGGCACCGGCCATGGCCAGCCGCATCCCGGCGGCCTACGTCGCGGTGAATCCCGAGACCGCTGCCAAAGCCGGGTTGAAGGACGGCGCGACGACGACGGTCAAGCTCAACGGCTCGACCGCCGAGCTGCCGGTGCGCGTGCGCGCCGACATCGCGCCCAACTGCGTCGGCGCGCCGGTCGGCCTCGCCGGCGTGCCCGCGGTCACGCCCGGCGCGACCGCCGGATTCGGAGGCAAGGCGTGACCGGCTTCTTCGCCCAGCCCCCGCCGCAGTGGCTGATCGTCATCGCGATCCTGCTCGCGGTCGTCGGCCTGGCCGCGGTGCTGATCTGGGTCGAGCGGCGCGCGCTCGGCATCTGGCAGGACCGCTGGGGGCCGAACCGCGTCGGGCCGCTCGGCCTCGGCCAGGTCGTCGCCGACATGGTCAAGATCTTCATGAAGGAGGACTGGGTCCCGCCCTTCGTCGACAAGCCGGTGTTCGTGATCGCCCCGGCGATCGTGATGGCGACGATCCTGATGG
>JBOICR010000081.1:0-1739 GCA_050740195.1 Nevskiaceae bacterium
CCGCAGCTCACCCGCGTCGTCGATCGGCGCGACGCGCAGCCGCGCGCCGCTGCGTTCGCACAGCAGTTGCCAGGGCACGATGTTGGAGTGGTGCTCCATCTCGGTGATGAGGACTTCATCGCCGGCCTGCAGGCGCTGCCCGTAGCTGGCCGCCACGAGGTTGATCGCCTCGGTGGTGCCGCGCACGAACACGATCTCTTCGCGCCGCGCGGCATTGATGAAGCGCCGCACCGTGTCGCGCGCCGCCTCGTAGGCCTCGGTGGCCTCCTGGCTCAAGGCGTGCAGGCCGCGGTGGATGTTGGCGTTGGTCTCGGCGTAGTAGTGCGCTTCACAGTCGATGACGCTGCGCGGCTTCTGGCTGGTGGCGGCGTTGTCCAGGTAGACCAGCGGCCGGCCGTGCACGCTGCGCTGCAGGATCGGAAAGTCCTGCCGCAGCCGCTCGACGTCGAAGGTGGCGATGCGTTCGCTCGCGGCGCTCTTCATGACTTAAGCCTCCATCAATGCCGGCAGCCGCGCGCGCAGCAGGCTATCGAGCCGCTCGCGCAGCGGCGCCAGGCGCACCCTCTCGACCATCTCCGCGGCAAAGGCGAAGGTGAGTACCGCGCGCGCCGCCGCATCGGCGATGCCGCGCGAGCGCAGGTAGAAGATCTGGTCGGCATCGAGCTGGCCCACGGTCGCGCCGTGGCTGCACTGCACGTCGTCGGCGTAGATCTCGAGCTGCGGCTTGGTGTCGACCTCGGCGTTTTCCGACAGCAGCAGGTTGCGGTTGCTCTGGAAGGCATCGCTGTGCTGCGCACCGGGATGCACGACCACCCGGCCGTTGAACACCGCGCGCGAGGCGCCGTCGAGCACGCCCTTGTAGAACTCGCGGCTGGTGCCGTGCGGCTTGGCGTGATCGATGCGCGTGTGGTGGTCCACGTGGCGCCGGCCGCTGCCCATGTAGAGCCCGTCGAGCGTGCAATTGGCGCCCTCGGCGTTGAGCGTGGCGCGAATGTCGGTGCGCGCCAGTGCGCCGCCCAGCGCGAACGAGCCGCTGAGCCAGCGGCTGTGCTCGGCCAGCTCCGCGTGCACCGCGGCGAAGTGGAAAGCGGCCGGGCTCTCGTCCTGCAGCTTGTGATGCTCGATCTCGGCGCCGGCGCCGATCACGAGTTCGGTGACGGTGTTGCTGAAGTAGTTCGCAGTGCCGAGCGCGGCGTGGTGCTCGACGATGCAGGCGCGACTGCCCGCGCCCGCGACCACGACATTGCGGCAATGCGTGGCCAGGTTCGCTTCGCGGGTGATGAACAGCAGCTGGATGGGCTCGGCCAGCACCGCCCCGGGCGCCAGCTCGACATAGGCGCCGTCGGCCGCGCAGGCGGCGTTCAGGGCCGAGAAGCCGGACAAAGAGTCGGACAGCTCGCCGGCCGATTCGGGCCATAGTCCGCGCAGGCGCTGCGGCTCGCGCTCCAGCAGCTCCGCCAGGCTGGCCAGCGTGACGCCGGCCGCAAGCGCGCCCGGGTGCGACAGTGCCGGTACGTGGTGGCCATTGACGAACACCAGCACATGAGCGCCCGCAAGCGCCAAGGCCTCGATCTGATCCGGCGTGACCAGGCTTTGTGACGATGCAACGAAAGAGAAGCGTCCCGCCTCGATCTGCGCGACGCTGGTGTACTTCCAGTCCTCGTCGCGCAGCGTCGGGTAACCCGTCAGGGCGAAGCGCGCCAGCGCCGCGTTGCGGGCGCGCCTGAGCCACGGCAGCC
>JBOICR010000082.1:0-7013 GCA_050740195.1 Nevskiaceae bacterium
TGTCGAACGGGTCGTCGACGACGTTACCGGCCTGGGTCAGCGCCGGCGTGAGGCCGCGCGGATCCACCGAGTACGCGCCGTTGAAGCCGAAGCGCACCGGGAAGCTGGTGCTGCCGCTGGCGCCGGAGAGCACCAGGTTGGCGGGCGCCGACAGCGCGACCGGGCGAATGACCAGCGGGCTCTTCACGTTGTGCACACCGTCGCTCCACGTCAGCGAGCCGAACGTGTAGGCGTTCAGTGTTGCCGTGGTGCGCGTGAAGGTCACGCTGTACGAGGCCGAGCCGCCGGCCGGAATCGTCATCGACGCCGGGCTTACCGTCACGGTGATGCCCACCGGGGGAACGACGCTCACCGAATAGGTGCCCGCCGACCCGACGTTTTTCACCGTGCGCGTGATCGTCTGCACGCCTGCCAGGTCGCCGATCGCGATGGACGCCTGGTTGAAGTCGCTCGGATCGGTGCTGGTGGCGCAGCCGGTGAGCTGGCCGACGCCGCAGATCATCGCGACCCAGTCGTTGAAGCCGCTGTCGTACACCAGGCCCGGGTCGACCGCGGCGTTGATGTTGACGTGGCCGGCGCCCTGCGCGAACGCGTTGGCGCTGGTGCCGGTGCCGAGGATCTGCTTCGCGGTGGTCATCATCGCGGACTTGATCATCATCGGCGACCAGCTCGGATGGCGCTGCTTCATCAGCGCGGCCAGGCCGGCGATGTGCGGGCTCGACATCGAGGTGCCGCTCAGGAAGCCGAACTGCGCGCCTCCCGCGGCGTGCGGCGAGACGCCGGCGAACACATCGACGCCCGGAGCGGTGATGTCAGGCTTCAGCAGGTCGCCGCCGGCGGCCGTGATCGGGCCGCGCGACGAGAACGACGCGATGAACGGCGCCGGCGTCGTGCCGATGACGCCCTTGGTCAGCGACGCGGTCGCGCCCGGCGTGCCGTCGATGTAGGCCTTGATCACCGGACCGGCAACATGATCCACGTGCAGGCTGGGCACGGAATGCAGGTCGGCGTTCAGAGTACTGGCCGACAGGTTGCGCAGGATCATCGCTGCGCCACCGGCCTGCTTCACGGCGAGGCTCTTGTCGACGCGCGCGTTGATGCCGCGGTCGCACAGCACCATCTTGCCGGCGACGACCGCCGGATCGAGGTGCCCGACGAAGCACAGCGTCACGCGGGTCGCGAACGGCGTCGGATCGGACGGAGTCGGATCCACCGCCGCCGGGGCGCTGCCCGCGTAGACCAGCGACAGCGAGCCGGTGCCGTCGGTCAGCGAGGCGCCGCCGAAAGCGAAGCCATTGCCAAGCGCGCCCGAGCCGGCGAAGAACCGGTCGTGCGTGCTGGCCGCGACCGTCATGGTCCACGGGCCCGGCGAGGCAACCGTGCCCGCCGTCGGGCCGCTGTTGCCGGCCGAGGCGGCGACGAACACGCCGGCGTCGGCGGCGAACAGGAAGGCGACCTGGACGACGTCGAGGAAGTTGGTGCTGGTCGCGCCGATCGAGTGGTTCAGCACGTCGACGCCGTCAGCGACGGCCTGGTCGATCGCCGCTGCGCGGTCGGAGCCGAAGCACGAGGCCGTGGCTCCCGGCGCGCGCCAGCACACCTTGTAGATGGACAGGCGGGCACGCGGCGCCACGCCGCTGACGTTGCCGAGGTTGATGCCGTCGATGATCCCCGGGACGCCGAAGTTGCCCGCGGCGGTGGTCGCGGTGTGCGTGCCGTGGCTGTCGGAGTCGCGGCACGACAGGAACTCGTCGCCGGCCACGTTGCCGGCGCCGAAGCCCTCGATGAACGACTGGCAGCCGATAACTTTCTGGCTGCACATGGAGGCGTTGAAGGCCTCGCCCGGCGTGCACTTGCCGTGCCAGCCCGGAATCTGGTGGTAGTCGAGCTTGCCGGTGACGCCATTGGCGTTCTCGCCGGTGCGGTCGGACACGCTGGGGTGCTCCGGCCAGATGCCCGTGTCCAGGTCGCCGATGATGATGTCCTCGCCGGCGCCTTCCGAGCCGCCGAGCTGGTCCCAGATGCCGCCCGGGGCCGTCAGGCCGAGGAAGTTGCGGGTCGACAGCGTGTCGACCGTGTCGGCCACGTCCTGCTCGACCGAAACGACGCCCGGCATCTTGGCCAGGCGCGCGGCCCGGTCGGCCGTCATCTGGGCGGCAAAGCCGTTGACCGCATAGTGGTAGTCGTAGACCTTCTTGCCGCCACCGACCGACGCCAGCGCGGCGTCATGCTTCGAGTCGAGGTAGGCCGCGTAGCTCACGACCGCCGGATGGTTCGGGTCGATCTTGTCGCCGCGCTTGGGCGCGGTGGCTTTGTAGCCGGCGATGCCGCCGCGATACCCGACCACCGGGTTATCGCTCATGCGGACGAGATAGCTGTTGCTGACGCGCTGCTTGGGGGCGCTGGCGCCCTCTTCCCGCACGGTGGCGGAAGACAGGCCGGCGGCGGCGCACAGCACTGCGGCGCCACAGAAGGTGGCAAAGTTCCTGAGAACACGGGTCATGGCAACTCCTAGGATTGGTTTCCAGGAGCGCCCGCCGGGGGTCGCAGCTAGCTCATCCCCCGGCAAGCGCCCTGCGACGCGCGCGATTCTAAAGCAATTCTTTTTACCTGTGTGAACTATTTCACAGTCACCCGTGGGGGCCCCCGCGGCCCTCCATGGCCGCCAAAATCCCCCGGAGGATGTTCATCTCGTTCTGGTCCGGGGCAGCACGGGCATAGAGGCGTTTCAGCCGGCGCATCAACTGACGCGGGTGCCGGGGGTTCAGGAACCTGATCTGGACCAGCACCCGCTCCAGGTGCTCGAAAAACAGCTCCATTTCCCGCTCCGGCACCGGCTTGCGCTCAGGGGCGCCGGGCAGGTCCGGCGTATCGGCCAGCCGCAGCTCGTAGCTCAGGATCTGCACCGCGGCGGCCAGGTTCAGCACCCGGAACCCCGGGTCGGCCGGCACGCTCACCAGTTCGTGGCAGCGCTCGAGGTCCTCATTGGACAGCCCCACCCGCTCCGGTCCGAACAGGATCGCGATGCGCCCGGCGATCGAGCGCGCCAGCCGTGGCGCCAGCTCGCGCGGCGTCGTCGTGTTGTGCGGCAGCGAGCGCAGGCGCGCCGAGCTGCCGACTACGTAGCCGCAGTCGGCTACGGCCGCGCCCAGGTCGCCGAACACCCGGGCGCGTTCGAGCAGGTCGGCCGCGCCGACCGCCAGGTCGGTGGCGTCCTTGTGCGGGAATTTCTCGGGCCGGACCAGCACCAGGTCGGAGAGGCCCATGGTCTTCATCGCGCGCGCGGCGGCGCCGATGTTGCCGGGATGCTGCGGCTCGACCAGCACGATGCGCACGCGCGCCAGCAGGGACTCGCTCATCGCTCAATCTTCACCGATTTGCGGCTGCTATGATTCGCGCCCCATGCAGCCCCTCGAAAACATTGCCGTCAGCGCCGCGCGCGCGGCCGGCAACCTGATCATGCGCCACCTCGACCGCGCCGATGCGCTCAAGGTCACGCGCAAGGGCCGCAACGATTTCGTCTCGGAGGTCGACAAGGGTGCCGAGGCCGAGATCGTCCACACCATCCGCAAGGCGCACCCGGACCACGCGATCCTGGCCGAGGAAGGCGGCGCCGACGGCAAGCACGACTGGCTGTGGATCATCGACCCGCTCGACGGCACCACCAACTTCCTGCACGGCTTCCCGCATTTCTGCGTGTCGATCGCCGCCCAGCACAAGGGCAAGCTGCAGCTGGGCGTGATCTACGCGCCGTGCACGCAGGACCTTTATGTAGCCATTCGCGGCGGCGGCGCGGTGCTGAACTCGCGCAAGATCCGCGTCAGCAAGACGACGACGCTCGACGAGAGCCTGGTCGGCACCGGCGTGCCGATCAGCGGCGGCGCCAACCTCGACAAGTACCTGCCGCAGCTGCGCGCCGTGGTCGAGAAGACCGCCGGCGTGCGCCGGGCCGGCTCGGCCGCGCTCGACCTTGCCTACGTCGCCTGCGGCCGGCTCGATGCATTCTGGGAGATCGGCCTGAATTCCTGGGACATGGCGGCCGGCGTGCTGATGGTCGAGGAGGCCGGTGGCGTGGTCAGCGAGCTGTACGGTGGCGACGATCCGCTGGCGTCCGGCAACGTGCTGGCGGCCAACACCAGGATGCACGAGCAGCTGGCGCCGCTGCTGCGTCGCGCCTGAGAGGCGCTGCTACAGGAACCAGGCCGCGACGAAGATCCCGACCATCGCGAGCGACAGCGCGATCTTTGCGAGAGTGCCGAACAGGAAGCCCATCCAGGTCGCGACACCGACGTCCATCGCCCGGTCCATGCGGCCGCGCGCGATCATCTCGCCCGCCACCGCGCCGATGAACGGGCCGAGCAGCAGCCCAAACAACCCGAAGGACAGGCCGACGAAGGTGCCGATCACCGCGCCGGCGATCGCCTGGCGGCTGGCGCCGACGCGCTTGGCGCCGAGCGCGGTCGCGATCAGGTCCACCGCCATCGCGATCAGCGTCAGCACGCCGAACACGCCGACCCACCAGGCGCTGACCTTCGCGTAACCGTCGATCCAGGCGCCGAGCCAGAGCCCCGCGAACACCAGCGGCACGCCCGGGATGGCCGGCAGCACGGCGCCGGCCAGCCCGACCAGCACCAGGGCGGCGACCGTGAGCCACAGCAGCGCGGTTCCCATGGCCCCTCAGGGCATCTTGTCGGCCTGCTCGTCGAGCTTCGGCGGCAGCAGGTCCTCGCGCTTGAGGCCGATGGCCACCGCGAGGTTCGTCGAGATGTAGATCGAGGAGTAGGTCGCGACGATCACGCCGACGATCAGCGTGACCGAGAAGCTGTGCACGGTCGCGCCGCCCAGCACGAACAGCGCCGTGCACACCAGCAGCGTCGTCACGTGCGTGATGATCGAGCGCAACAGCGTCTGGTTCACCGAGAGGTTGACCACTTCGAGCACGTCGGCGCGGCGCAGGCCGATCATGTTCTCGCGCACGCGGTCGAAGATGACCACCGTCTCGTTGTTCGAGTAGCCGATCAGCGCGAGGATCGCCGCCAGCGTCGTGACGTCGAACTCGATCCACAGCGCCGACAGGAAACCGAGCGCCATCAGCGCGTCGTGGATCAGCGCGGCGATCGCGCCGACCGAGAACTTCCAGACGAACCGGAACCAGATGTAGATGAAGATGCCGATGAAGGCGATCAGCAGCGCCAGGCTGCCCTGCTCGCTCAGCTCTTCACCGACCTGCGGGCCGACGAACTCGATGCGGCGCAGCTCGACACCGCTGCCGAGGGTCTCGAGCACCTTGGTGGAAACCTCGGCCGAGCTGGAATTTTCGGCGGGGGGCAGCCGGATCAGCACGTTCTGCGTGCCGCCGAAGTACTGCGCGACTGCGTTGTGGTAACCGGCCTGGGTGAGATGCCCACGCACCTCGCCGAGCTCGACGCTCTGCGGATACGCCACTTCCACCAGCACGCCGCCGGTGAAGTCGATGCCGAAGTTCAGGCCGCGCGTCGCCAGCAGCACGATCGCCGCGATCGACAGCACCGTGGACACGACCAGCCCGGTCCTGCGTTGGGCCATGAAGTCGATGTTCGGAACACGTGCGAAGAATTTCATGCCAGATTTTCCAGGAGGGCTACTACCAGACCGGCACGTCGGTCATCTTGCGGCGCGCGAAGGCGAGCTGCGCCAGCGCGCGCGAGCCGACGATCGCCGTGAACTGTGACGAGATGATGCCGATCGCCAGCGTGATGGCGAAGCCCTTGACCGGGCCCGCGCCGAGCGCGAACAGCACGACCGTGCCGATCAGCACCGTGATGTTGGCGTCGGCAATGGTCAGGAATGCGCGGTCGTAGCCGGCCTGGATCGCCGTGTGCGGCGAGTTGCCGTTGCGCAATTCCTCGCGGATGCGCTCGTAGATCAGCACGTTGGCGTCCACCGCGATGCCCATGTGCAGCACGATGCCGGCGATGCCGGGCATGGTCAGCGTCGCGCCGAACAGCGACAGCACGGCGACCACGATCACGATGTTCATCAGCAGCGCGGCGATCGCGAACAGCCCGAACACGCGGTAATAGAACGCCATGAACACCGCCACCAGGCCCAGGCCCAGCGCCGCGGCCTGGAAGCCCTGGCGAATGTTGTCGGCGCCGAGCGACGGCCCGACCGTGCGCTCCTCGACGATGTCCACCGGCGCGGCCAGCGCGCCGGCGCGCAGCAGGATGGCGAGCTCGTGCGCCTCCTTGCCGGACAGGCCGGTGGTCTGGAAGCGCTTGCCGAACACGCCACGGATGGTCGCGACCGAGATGATTTCCTCGACCTCGACTTTCTTGCGCACCGCGTTGCCCGCGCCGTCGTAGCTGGTGTCGTACTTGGTTTCGCGGAACAGCACCGCCATCGGCTTGCCGACGCTCTTCTCGGTGAATGCCAGCATGCGCTTGGCGCCGGTGCCGTCGAGCGTGACCGACACGGCCGGGCTGCCGTCCTGGTCGACCGTCGGCGCGGCATCGACCAGCTGGCTGCCCGCGGCGATGATCTCGCGGCTCAGCATGACCGCCCGCTGGGTGTCGCGTTCGTAGAACACCTCGCCGCCGCTTTCGACGACGGCCCGGTACTCGAGCGTGGCAGTGGCCTTCAGCAATTCCTTGGCGCGAGTCGGGTCCTGCACGCCGGGCAGCTGTACGACGATGCGATTGGCACCCTGGCGCTGGACCACCGGCTCGGCCACGCCGAGCTCGTTCACGCGGTTGCGCAGCGTGGTCAGGTTCTGTTGCACGGCGAAAGTCTGGATGCGCTCGGCTTCCTTTTGCGAGATGCGCGCCTCCAGCAGGAGCGGCTGGGCCGGCGGCACGGTGAGCTCGAGCTCGCTGTGCTCCTTCGCGATCAGCTTGCGCGCGTGCTCGACGGTGGCGGCGTCCTGGAACTCGAGCACGACGGCGTCGCCGGCGAGCCTGCGGCCGCTGTAGCGGATGCTCTCCTTGCGCAGCGCCGCGGGCAGCTCGGTCAGGTAGCTTTCGACCGCCTTCTTG
>JBOICR010000083.1:0-9874 GCA_050740195.1 Nevskiaceae bacterium
TCCAGCGTCTTGAAGACACTGGGTTCCGGCTTGCGCCGGAATGACAATCTCACGCGAACTCGATGCGCTTGCCGTGTGGCTTGGCGCCGAGCTTGGTGCCGTCCCAGGCCAGTTCGCCGTTGACCCAAGTCGAGGCGATCGAGTGGCCGAACTCGCTGCCCTCGAACGGCGACCAGCCGCAGCGGTAGAGCAGGCTCTCGCGCGTGACGGCGGTCGGTGTCTTCGGGTCCACCAGCACGAGGTCGGCGTAGGCGCCTTCGCGTACGTAGCCGCGATCCTTCACGCCGAAGCGCTGCGCCGGTGCATGGCACATGCGGTGCACGACGGTCTTGAGATCCAGCTCCCCGCGGGTGACCAGCTCGAGCATCATCAGCAGCGAGTGCTGGATCACCGGCAATCCCGAGGGTGCCTTGAAGTAGCTCTGCGCCTTTTCTTCCGCCGTGTGCGGCGCGTGATCGGTGGCGATCAGCGTGATGCGGCCGCTCTTCACGCCGTCGACCAGCGCCTTGCGATCAGCCTCGGACTTGATCGACGGGTTGCACTTGGCGCGATGGCCGAGTTTCTTGTACGCGGTCTCGTTCATGAACAGGTGATGCACGCAGGCCTCGGCCGTGATGCGCGGGTCGCCCGGCGTGAACAGCTCAAGCTCCTTGGCCGTCGTCAGGTGCAGCACATGCAGGTTGGCGTTGTGCTTGCGCGCCAGCGACACCGCCAGCGAACTCGACTTGTAGCAGCACTCCATCGGGCGGATGTTGGCGTGCTCGGCCGCCGGAACGTCCTCGCCGTACTGCTCCCGTGCCAGCGCTTCGAACGCCTTGATCATCGGCGTGTCCTCGCAGTGCGTGGTAATCACGTGCTGCGTGCTGGCGAAGATGTTCTCGAGAATCTCGGGGTTGTCCACCAGCATGTTGCCGGTGGAGGCGCCCATGAAGATCTTGATGCCACAGGCCTCGTGCTTCTTGAGCGCCTTGATCTCTTCGAGGTTGTCGTTGGTCGCGCCGAAATAGAACGCGTAGTTGGCGTGCGCGCGCTTGTCGGCCGAGGCGTACTTGGCGGCCAGCAGCTCGCGCGTGACGGTCTTGGGGTCGGTGTTCGGCATGTCCATGAACGAGGTCGTGCCGCCAGCCACGGCCGCCGCCGATTCGCTGCCGATGTCGGCCTTGAGCGGGAAGCCCGGATCGCGGAAGTGCACCTGGTCGTCGATGACGCCGGGCAACAGCAGCTTGCCCTTGGCATCGAGCACTTTCGTGCGCGGCGGCGCGGCGATGAACGGCGCGACCCTGGCGATGTGCTGGCCCTTGATCAGCACGTCGCCCTCGACCACCTTGCCCTCATTGACGATCTTCGCCTGGCTGATCAGCACTTCAAGTCACCCCATTTCGATTGCAGGATGGACAACGCGACGACGGCGGCCGTTTCGGTGCGCAGCACACGCGGTCCGAGCGGCAGGCTGACGAAGCCGGCAAGGTCTGCCAGCTTGATTTCGACTTCG
Source organism: Nevskiaceae bacterium (assembly GCA_050740195.1). Classification (GTDB taxonomy): domain Bacteria; phylum Pseudomonadota; class Gammaproteobacteria; order Nevskiales; family Nevskiaceae; genus JACPFV01. Next base: position 1,493 of record JBOICR010000083.1, read on the forward strand.
GACAATCCGCCTTCGGGCCCGACCAGCAGCACGACCGGCTGGCTCGCGCTGCGGCTCAGCGTAACCGGAGAAGCGACCGGTGACAGCACCAGCCTCAGCGCATCGGCAGGGCAGGTTGGCATCCAGTCGCGCAGGTCCTGCACCGCTGCGACCCTGGGCACCAGCGTGCGGCCCGACTGCTCGGCCGCCGCGACCGCGACGCCTTGCCAATGCTCCTGCTTGCGCGTCCAGCGCTCGGCGTCGAGCCGCACCACGACATGGTCGGTCACGACCGGCTGGATCGCGGTCACGCCCAGCTCGACCGCCTTCTGGATGGTGTAGTCCATGCGCTCGCCCTTCGATACGGCTTGCGCCAGCGTGATCTGCACCGACGACTCGCGACTGACCTCGCGGGACTCGTTGACGCGCACCGTCAGGTTGCGCTTGGCCACCGACTCGATCGCGCAGGCGTATTCACCGCCACGACCGTTGAACAGCGTGACCGCGTCGCCGGGAATGCGCCGCAGCACGATCACGAGGTGACGGTAGGCCTCCTCGGTCAGCGTGGCGACGGTGCCCACCGGCAGGTCCATGTCGGCGTAAACGCGCGGCTCAGTCACGCACGGCCTCGTTGATCGCGGCAATCGCGGTCTGACTCATCAGCTTCACTTCCTGGCCGGTCAGGATGTACGGCGGCATGAAATAGATGACATCGCCGAGCGGCCGCAGCAGCACGCCCTTGGCCAGCGCACGCTCGTAGACGCGCCGCCCGCGGCGCTGCTCGGGCGGGAAGGGCTTGCGCCGGCGCGCATCGGCGGCGAGCTCGATCGCCAGGATCATGCCCTGCTGGCGCACCTCGGCCACGTTCGGATGGCTGAGCAGCTCACCCACCGACATCCACAGCAGGTGCCCAAGGTCGCGGTTCTGCTGCATCCAGTTTTGCTGGCCGAAAATGTCCAGCGTGGCCAGCGCGGCGGCGCAGGCCAGCGCGTTGCCGGTGTAGCTGTGCGAATGCAAGAAGGCCTTGCCGGACTTCCAGTCGTCGTAGAACGCCTGGTAGATCTGCTCAGTCGCCAGCGTCGCCGCGAGCGGCAGCGTGCCGCCGGTCAGGCCCTTGGACAGGCACATGAGATCCGGCGATACGCCCGCCCATTCCATCGCGAACATCTTGCCGGTGCGGCCGAAGCCGGTTGCGATCTCATCGGCGATCAGGTGCACGCCGTGCTTGTCGCAGGCCTCGCGCAGCATGCGCAGGTAGACCGGGTGGTACATGCGCATGCCGGCGGCGCATTGCACCAGCGGCTCGACAATCACCGCGCACACCTCTTTGGCGTGGTGCTCGAGCGCGACCTGCATGTGCACGAACTGCCGGCGGCTGTAGTCCTCCCACGATTCGCCGCCGGTGCGGTTGAAGCAATCGGGGGAGGGCACGTGGATCGGCTGCATCAGCAGCTTCTCGTACGGCGCGCGATACAGCCCGGCGCCGCCGACTGCCAGCGCGCCGAGCGTCTCGCCGTGGTAGCCGTTCTCCAGCGCGATGAAGCGGGTCTTGCCGGTCTGCCCGGCGTTGCGCCAGTAGTGGAAGCTCATCTTCAGCGCGACTTCGACCGAGGAGCTGCCGTTGTCGCTGTAGAAGCAGCGCGTCAGAGGTTGTGAAGACGGGCCTTTCGGCGCGATCGCGCAGAGCTTCTCGGCCAGCGTCACCGCGCCCTCGTGGGTGAAGCCGGCCAGCAGCACGTGGTCGAGGCGGTCGAGCTGGGCTTTCATGCGCTCGACGATCAGTGGATGGCGGTGGCCGAACAGGTTGGTCCACCACGAGCTGATCGCGTCGAGGTAGCGCTTGCCCTCGAAGTCTTCCAGCCAGGCGCCCTGCGCGGACTTGATCGGCACGAGCGGCAGCTGCTCGTGGTCCTTCATCTGCGTGCACGGGTGCCAGACCCGCGCGAGGCTCCGCGCCGCCCAGTCAGCGTTGATCATGAGAAAGAGTTTCGCGCAGAGGCGCAGAGGACGCCGAGAAAAGCAATTATTGTCATTCTCCTCCGCGCCCTCTGCGTCTCTGCGCGAAACATCCTTTTAAAGGCTCTTCACGAGCACGAGAGAGTTGCGCTGGAAGTTGTAGAAGCGCTGCTTCTGGACCGGCAGGTCTTCGATCTTGCCCTGGGCGAAGCCGCGCTCGACGAACCAGTGCGGCGCGGCGGTGGTCAGGCTGAACAGTTTCTTGAGGCCCTGTTTCTTCGCGTCCGCCTCGAGGCGCTTGAGCAGCGTCGCGGCGCGGCCGCTGCCGCGGTACTCGGGATGCACGGCGACGCAGGCCAGCTCGCCGGTCTTCGATTCGGCGACTGGGAACAGCGCGGCGCAGGCGATGACCATGCCATCGCGCACCATGACCGAGAAATTGCCGATCTCCTGCTCGAGCTGCTCGCGCGGGCGCGCCACCAGCACGCCGGACTCCTCCAGCGGCTGGATCAGTCCCAGGATGCCGCCGACGTCGTCGATGGTTGCATCGCGCATCGACTCGTAGTCCTCGTCGGCGTAGAACATCAGCCCGGAGCCGTCGCGCGTGTACAAGTCGCGCAGCAGCGCGCCGTCGCGGCCCATGAACACCAGGTGCACGCGCTTGACGCCGCCGCGCGCGGCGGTCGTGACCGAGACCAGGCAGCCGCGGTCTTCCGGCGACAGCTCGGCGTCCTTCTCGCGCAGCATGGCCTCGGCGGAGGTGGTGCTCATCTGGCCGGCGTCGCCGGCCTTCTCGGCCAGCGGCCACTTGGCCGGGTCCGACGGCACCAGGAAGATCAGCTTGTCGGCGGCCAGCGCCGCGGCCACCGCGGTGGCGACGTCCTCGGCGCGCAGGTTGAAGATCTCGCCGGTCGGCGAGTAGCCGATCGGCGAGATCAGGCAGATGCGGTCGGCTTCGAGGTTGGCGCGGATCGCGGCGATGTCCACGCGGCGCACGTCGCCGGTGTACTGCATGTCCACGCCCTGGCGCACGCCCACCGGCTTGCCGGTGATCCAGTTGCCGGAGGCGATCTTGAGGCGCGCGCCGCCCATCGGCGTGCTGGCCAGGCTGGTGGACAGGTGCGCCTCGATCTCCATGGCCAGGCGCCCGACCGCGGCCATCACGCAGTCCAGGGTCGGGCCGTCGGTGACGCGCAGGTTGTCGACGTAGTCCGAGGTGATGTCGCGCACCGCCAGTTCGCTGTCCACCTGCGGGCGGGCGCCGTGGATCAGCACCAGTTTGACGCCCAGGCTGTGCAGCAGGGCGATGTCGTAGATCAACTGGTCGAAGTCGGGGCGCTCGGCGGCCTCGCCACCGAAGGCGATGACGAACACCCGCCCGTTATGGGCGTGGACGTAGGGGGCGCTGCCGCGCAGGGCGGCGACGAAATCATGGTCCTTCATTTGGCGCGAATTATGCCCGGTCTGGGCCGGAGTGCGACAATCCCCCCATGAAATCGGCACGCCGGCTGGCGGCGATCGTCTTCACCGACATCGTTGGCTACAGCGCGATCGTGCACCGCGACGAGGCGCTCGGCGCGAGCCTTCTGGACCGCCAGCGCAGCGTCGTGCGCAAGATCGTGCCCGAGCACAGCGGTCGCGAGGTCGAGACCGCCGGCGACAGTTTCCTGCTCGAGTTTGGCAGCGCGCTGGACGCGGTGCAGGCCGTGCTCGCCATCCAGAAGGCGCTGGCGGCCGACCCGGCCCGGCCGCGCGTGCTGCTGCGCGCCAGCGTGCACCTGGGCGACGTCGAGCACCGAGGCGAGGAGGTGTTCGGCGACGGCGTGAACATCGCCGCGCGCCTGCTGCCGCACTCGCCCGAGGGCGGCCTGGCGCTGTCAGCGCCGGTGCTCAGCCTGATCCGCCAGCGCCTGCCGCTGCCGGCGCGCTCGATCGGCAGCCCCGCGCTGAAGAACATCGCCGATCCGGTAGAGATCTACGTGGTCGACGCGCCGGGCTCGCTGGCCGCGACGGGCCAGTTCGACGCGCTGCACGACGAGGCGCCGCGCGTGTCGGTCTGCGTGCTGCCATTCACCAACATCAGCGGCGACCCCGAGCAGGAATACTTCAGCGACGGCATCACCGAGGACATCATCACCGACCTCAGCAAGGTGTCGGCGCTGGCGGTGGTCTCGCGCAACACCTCGTTCACCTGGAAGGGCAAGGCCGCCGACATTCCGCAGATCGCGCGCCAGCTCAAGGTCAGCCACGTGCTCGAGGGCAGCGTGCGCAAGCAGGCCCAGCGCGTGCGCATCACGGCGCAGCTGATCCGCACCGAAGACGACAGCCACATCTGGGCCGAGCGCTACGACCGCGACGTGTCCGACATCTTCGCGCTGCAGGATGAAATCTCCGCCGCGATCGTCAAGGCGCTGAAGCTGCACCTGATGCCGTCCGAGAAGAAGAAGATCGAGGCGCGCTCCACGACCAACGCCAGTGCGTACAAGTACTACCTGATGGCGCGCCAGTTCCGCGCCACGTTCAATTCGCGCCACTACGCGCTGATCGTGCGCTTGTGCCAGCGCGCGGTCGGAATCGACCCGAACTACGCGCGCGCCTGGGCGCTCATGGCCGTGGGCCAGACCCTGCTCGACCTCGACGGCGTCAAGGGTTCCAACGGCCTGGAGGCCGCGGAGCGCGCGCTCAGCATCGACCCGGACTTGGCCGAGGGCCTCGCAGCCAGGGCCCGGGTGCTCTACACGCTTGGTCGCTTCGACGAGGCCCTGGCGGCGATCGCGCGCGCGCTGGAGCTCGAGCCGGATTCCTACGACGTGCATGCCACCGCCGGGCGCATCTACATCGCCATGAAGCGCTGGGACGATGCGATCCGCCACCTGCTGCGCGTAGCCGACATCGCCGAGAACGATTTCTGGGCGCTCGGCATGGTCGGCACCTGCTACCTGGCCAAGGGCGACCTCACGGGCGAGAAGGTGGTGGCGCGGCGCTGCCTCGATCGCGTGGAGAAGCTCATTGCGGTCGAGCCGGACCACGGCAACGCGCTCGGCTTCGGCGTCGGGGTGCTGGTGCGCCTGGGCGAGAAGGACCGGGCGATGGAGTGGGCCGATCGCGCGCTGCTGCTCGACCCCGAGAACCGCAACCTGCGTTACAACACCGCTTGCGCCATGGCGCTCGCGGGCGAGACCGACCGCGCGATCGGGCTGCTCGAAGTGACCTTGCGGGAAGCCAACCAGCAGGGCTACGAGTGGTTCAAGCACGACACCGATCTGGACTCGATCCGCCAGGACCCGCGCTTCATCAGGATGATGGCCGACCTCGGCGCGCGCATCGCCGCCGCGACCGCACAGACCTGAGGGGGCAGGGCGGCGTCGGGGATATAATTCCCCGGATGAGCGAAACCCTGCGTTACGACGAGCTGGCCGAGGCGCTGTCGCGCCTGGGTTTCGAGCAGGACGCGGCCGAATACCACGGCGCGCTCTGCGGCGCGCTGTGCGTCAAGGAACCGGCCGAGATCGACCCGCTCAGGGTGCTGCAGTCCTCGAAGCAGGCGGACGAAGGCGGCACCGTCGCGGCCCAGGCGCTGCACCGCCTGCGCGGCGAGTCGGCCAACTCCTTCACCGCCTCCGAGCTCGGCTTCGCGCCGCTGCTGCCGGACGACGAGGAGCAGCTGACCCACCGCGTGCGCGCGCTGTCCGCCTGGTGCGAGGGCTTCCTGTTCGGGCTGGCCTCGGGCAAGCCGCTGGTGATGAAGGAGTGCTCGCCCGAATTCAAGGAAATCGTCAGCGACTTCACCGAATTCACCCGCGCCGGCGTCGGCGAGGATGAGGACAACGAGCTGGAAGAGAACGCCTACGCCGAGCTGGTCGAGTACGTGCGCGTCGGCGCGCAGCTGATCTTCCTCGAACTCCACGAGCGGGCGCCGTCCCGCGTGCACTAGGAATCTCTCATGACGGGCCCAACGATCGTCGAGCTGGATGAATACGCCGCGCGCCGCGCGCGACTGATGCAGGCGATGGGGCCCGATGGCATCGCCATCGTGCCGGCCGCGCACGAGGTCATCCGCCACCGCGACACCCATTACCGCTTCCGCCAGCACAGCGACTTCCGCTACCTGACCGGTTTCCAGGAACCGGAGGCGATCGCCGTGCTCGCGCCGGGCCGGCCGGGCGGCGAGTACCTGTTGTTCGTGCGACCGCGCGATCGCACGCGCGAGATCTGGGACGGCTTCCGCGCCGGTCCTGAAGGCGCCGTGAAAGCCTACCGTGCCGACCAGGCGTTCAACATTTCCGAGTTCGCCGGCATGCTGCCGAATCTGCTCGGCGGCCGCTCGCGCGTGTACTACACGCTCGGTGAGCACGCGCAGCACGACCCGGTGCTGACCACCACCGTGCGCGACATCCGCGACGTCTCGCGCCGCGGCGCCGCCGCGCCGTTCGAGTTCGTCGCGCTCGAGACCACGCTGCACGAGCAGCGCCTGCTGAAGACGCCGGCCGAGGTCGAGCACATGGCGCGGGCCTGCGAGGTCACGGCGCGCGGGCACGTGCGTGCGATGAAGTACGCCAAGCCGGGCTGCTGGGAATACCAGCTCGCGGCCGAGATCACCCACGAGCTCGAGCTCGAGGGCATGGAGGCCGGCTACCAGGCCATCGTCGGCACCGGCGCCAACGCCTGCATCCTGCATTACGTCGAGAACACCGCGCAGCTCAAGGACGGCGACCTGGTGCTGATCGACGCCGGCGGCGAGCATCGCGGTTACAACGCCGACATCACGCGCTGCTTTCCGGCCAACGGCAAGTTCAGCGGCCCGCAGAAGGCGATCTACGAGGTCGTGCTGGCGGCGCAGCTCGCGGCCATCGACGAACTGAAACCCGGCAACGCGAGCAGCCGGCCGCACGAAGTGGCGACGCGCAAGCTGACCGAGGGCATGGCCGCGATCGGCCTGCTCAAGGGCGACGTCGACACGCTCATCAGGGAAGAGCAGTACAAGAAGTACTTCATGCACGGCACCGGCCACTGGCTCGGCATGGACGTGCACGACGTCGGCCGCTACAGGGTCGCCGGCGCGGCGCGGCCGTTCGCGGCCGGCATGATCATGACCGTCGAGCCGGGCCTGTACGTCTCGCCCGGCACCGAGGGCGCGGATGAGAAGTACTGGGGCATCGGCGTGCGCATCGAGGACGACGTGCTGGTCACCGACAAAGGCCCGCGCGTGCTGACCGCCGGCGTGCCCAAGAAGGTCAGCGAGATCGAAGCGCTGATGCGAGGATGAACCAGCCGCGTCATTCCCGCGAAAGCGGGAATCCAGAAGAACTGGATGCCCGCGTCCGCGGGCATGACGACTTCGACATCGTCGTCGTCGGCGGCGGCCTGGTCGGCGCCTCGCTGGCCATCGCGCTGGCCGGGTCCGGCAAGCGCATCGCGCTGATCGAAGCCGCGGCGCCGCCGAAATCGCAACCGGGCTGGGACGAGCGCGAGATCGCGCTCAACGTGGTGAGCCGCCGCATCTACGCCGGGCTCGGCTTGTGGGAGCGCTTGGCGCCGGAAGCCGCGCTCATCCTGGCCACCCACATCTCCGAGCGCGGCCGTTTCGGCGTGGCGCGCTTCACCGCCGAGGAGGCGGGCGAGGAGGCACTCGGCTGGAACGTGCCGGTACGCGCGCTCGGCGCCGCGCTATGGCAGAAGCTCGGCGAACTGCCCAACGTCACGCTGATCTGTCCGGCGAAGGTCGAGGGCATCCGTCACCCCGACGCCGAGCGTCACCCCCGCGAAGGCACCCGTCACCCCCGCGAAGGCGGGGGTCCAGTTGTTCTGAAACTGGATTCCCGCTTCCGCGGGAATGACAAGAACGACCGCGGGAATGACGAAGTGCAGGCCCAACTCGTCGTGGCCTGCGACGGCGCCCAATCGGCCATCCGCCAGACCCTCAACATCGGCGCGCAGGAAACCGACTACCGGCAGGTCGCCATCGTCAGCGCCGTGCGGCCCGAGCGGCCGCATCGCGGCGTGGCTTACGAGCGCTTCCTGCCGGGCGGGCCGATCGCGATCATCCCCAAGCCGGACAACCGCTGTGGCCTCATCTGGACCGTGCCGGCCGATGAGGCGCCAAAGATGCTCGCATGGAGCGACGCGGAGTTCCTCGCGGCGCTTCAGGAAAGCTTCGGCATGCGCCTGGGCCGCTTGCTCGAAGTTGGCAAGCGCAACGGCCATGCGCTGACGCGCGTGCTCAGCGATGCGCTCACCGCGCCGCGCGTGATCTTCGCCGGCAACGCCGCGCAGACGCTGCACCCGATCGCCGCGCAGGGCTTCAACCTGGGCCTGCGCGACGTGGCCACGGTGGCCGAACTGGCCGGCGGGGCAGAGGACCCGGGGGCGAGCGAGCTGCTGGCGGAGTACGAGACCCGCCGGCGCTCCGAACGCGACAGCGTTTCAGGCTTCACCGACGGGCTCGTG
>JBOICR010000084.1:0-9952 GCA_050740195.1 Nevskiaceae bacterium
GCCGTAGGTGTCGTACAGCTTGAACACCGCTTCGCCGGCAATCGTCCCACCCTGTCCAGACGTGTTCTGGGCCGACTTGATCGCATCCTCGAGCAGCTTCATGCCCCGATCTAGCGTTTGCGCGAACGCGTCCTCTTCCTGCCGGATGGTGCGCTCGAGCTGCGCGCGCTGGTCGACGAGCTCCGGGTAGGCCTTGCCCATGACCTCGGCCAGCGGCGCCACCAGCTTGAAGAAGAACGGTTCGTTCAGCCCCAGCTTGTAACCGTGGCGGATCGCGCGACGCATGATCCGGCGCAGCACGTAGCCGCGGCCTTCGTTGGACGGCGTGACGCCGTCGGTAATCAGGAACGCGGTCGCGCGGATGTGGTCGGCGATGACGTTCAGCGAGTTGCGCTGCGCGTTCTTGCCGGCGAGCTTCTGCGCCGCCCCGACCAGCACCTTGAACTGGTCCGTGTCGTAGTTGTCCTGCACGCCCTGCATGACCGCCGCGATCCGCTCCAGCCCCGCGCCGGTGTCGACCGAGGGCTTGGGCAGCGGCTCGAGCTTGCCGTCGGCCGAGCGGTTGTACTGCATGAACACCAGGTTCCAGATCTCGACCCAGCGGTCGCTGTCGGCATCCGCCGACCCCGGAGGGCCGCCCGCGACCTTCGGGCCATGGTCGTAGAAAATCTCCGAGCACGGGCCACAGGGGCCGGTGTCGCCCATCTGCCAGAAGTTGTCGGAGCCACCGCCCGGGTTGTCGCCGATGCGCACGATGCGGTCCTTCGGCACCTTCACGACCTTGGCCCAGACGTCGTAGGCCTCATCGTCGGTGTGGTAGACCGTGACCATCAGCTTGCTCGGGTCGATGCCGAGCCACTTCTTGCTCGTCACGAATTCCCAGGCGTACTCGATCGCTTCCTTCTTGAAGTAGTCGCCGAAGGAGAAGTTGCCGAGCATCTCGAAGAAGGTGTGGTGGCGCGCGGTGTAGCCGACGTTCTCGAGATCGTTGTGCTTGCCGCCGGCGCGCACGCATTTCTGCGAGCTCACGGCGCGGGCGTACGGGCGCTTCTCGCGGCCGAGGAATACGTCCTTGAACTGGTTCATGCCGGCATTGGTGAACAGCAATGTCGGGTCGTCGCCGGGCACGAGCGAACTCGAGGCGACACGGCTGTGGCCGTGGCCTTCGAAGAATTTCAGGAACCGCTCGCGCAGCGCGTTGCTGTCCATGGCGCCGAAATACCGGAAAAGATTGGGAAAAAGGGGGCGCTATGGTAACGGAAAAAAAGACGACCCCTCTGACCGGCGCCAGAGGGGTCGGGACCGCTGTACCTCTCCCCGCGAAGGACTAGGCCGCTGCCGGTGCGTCCGGCTTGTAGATCGCCGCCATGATGGCGCCAAGCACCGTGAAGTAGACCAGCCCGATAACCGCCCACTTGACCGACAGCGTGAACGGGATCGGGTAGACGACGAAGGCCTGCACCGCCTGGGGCACCGCGGCGAGCAGGGCGATCAGCACGCCGTAACGCACGCCCTCCATGATGCCTTTGCCCTCGTAGTTCCTGGTGAAGATGAAGCAGAACACGAACACCAGCAGGGCGCTGCTCAGGAACATGATCCACATCATGCTGTTCATGACCTCGTCCGGTCGCCACAGGTGGGCCAGCGCCTGGTAGCTGGGCTTCATCAGAATCCCGTGCGCAACGAAGCTCAGCGCCTGGCCGGCGACCCAGCAGGCTGCGAATGCCATCCAGAACCGCTTGTTCATGGTGTTCCCCCAAAGTTGCGGCAGCGGCGGCTGCCGCGCGTGGCCGACAGCTTAACGCGATCAGTTCTTCAGCCGATACCCGGTGCGGAAGATCCATCCCACGATCACCGTGCAGATCAGCAGGAAGCCCAGCGTGGCGGCGAGCGACACACCGACGCCGACGTCGGCGGTGTCGTAGAAACTCCAGCGGAAACCGCTGACCAGGTACACCACCGGGTTGAACAGCGTGACGGTCTGCCAGGCCGGCGGCAGCATCGAGATCGAGTAGAACGCGCCGCCGAGGAAGGTCAGCGGCGTGACGACCAGCATCGGAATCAGCTGCATCTGCTCGAAATTCTTCGCCCAGATGCCGACGATGAAGCCGAACAGGCTGAAAGTCGTTGCGGTCAGCACCAAAAACGCCATCATCCAGAACGGGTGGGCGACGTGCAGCGGCACGAAGAACGCCGCCGTCGCCAGGATGATCAGGCCGAGCAGCACCGATTTGGCCGCTGCCGCACCGACGTAGCCGAGCACGATCTCGGCCGGCGACACCGGCGCGGATAACAACTCGTAGATCGTGCCGGTGTACTTGGGAAAGTGGATGCCGAAGCTGGCGTTGAAGATGCTCTCGGTGAACAGCGACAGCATGATCAGGCCGGGCACGATGAACGCGCCGTAGGCGACGCCGTCGACGTCGCCGAAACGCGAGCCGATGGCGGCGCCGAACACGACGAAGTACAGCGAGGTCGTGATCACCGGCGTCAGCACGCTCTGCAGCAGCGTGCGGAAGAAGCGCGCCATCTCGAAGCGGAAGATCGCCCAGACGCCGTAGCGGTTGAAGGTCATGGTTTGTCATTCCCGCGGACGCGGGAAGCCAGCGCTGGGTCCCCGCCTTCGCGGGGACGACGAGCACTCACCAGGCTCACGAAAATATCCTCGAGCGAGCTCTGCTGCGTGTTGAGGTCCTTGTAGGCGATGCCGAGTTCGCCGAGCTTGCGCAGCAGGGCAGGGATGCGCTGCTCCTCCTGCGCATCGAAGGTGTACTCGAGCTCGTGCCCGCCGGCCTTCAGCGACAGCGACCAGCCGTCGAGCCCGGCGGGCAGCGCCGCCATCGGCTCCTGCAGGTTCAGCGTCAGCTGCTTCTTGCCGAGCTTGCGCATCAGAGCGGACTTGTCCTCGACCAGGATCAGCTCGCCGTGGTGGATCACGCCGATGCGATCGGCCATCTCCTCGGCTTCCTCGATGTAGTGCGTGGTCAGGATGATGGTCACGCCGCTGTCGCGCAGGCGCCGCACCAGCGCCCACATGTCGCGCCGCAGCTCGACGTCCACCCCGGCGGTCGGCTCGTCGAGGAACAGCAGCGTGGGCTCGTGCGCCAGTGCCTTGGCGATCATCACGCGCCGCTTCATGCCGCCCGACAGCGTCATGATCTGGTCGTGGCGCTTGTCCCACAGCGACAGCTCGCGCAGCACCTTGCCGATGTACTCGTCATTGGGCGCCCGGCCGAACAGTCCGCGACTGAAGGTCACCGTGGCCCATACCGTCTCGAAGCCTTCGGTCACCAGCTCCTGCGGCACCAGGCCGATCATCGAGCGCGTCGCGCGGTAGTCGCGCTGGATGTCGTGGCCGTCCACGGCCGCGCTGCCGCCGGTCGGGGTGACGATGCCGCAGACGATGTTGATCAGCGTGGTCTTGCCGGCGCCGTTGGGGCCGAGCAGGGCGAAGATCTCGCCCTTCCTGATCTCGAGGTCCACGCCCTTGAGCGCCTGCAGGCCGGAGGCGTAGGACTTGGCGAGGCGCTGGATCGAGAGGATGGCGGCCATAGCCGCGTACCTTAGCCGAAGCCGGCGCGTAAAATCGTCCTGCCATGCAGACCCTTTACGACTGGGCCATCGCCACTTTCGGCCCGAACACGGACTGGAAGACCCTGTTGCTGTTCGGCATGTCGCCGATTTTCCTGCTGGCGTTCTTCGTCGAGTGGCGCGTGATGACCGCGCGCGGGCGCGGCTCGCAGTTCCACTGGAAGGAGGTCATCACCAACATCAGCCTGGGCGCCGCCTACCAGGTGGCCGAGGCGGCGATGGCGTTCCTGCTGATCGCGGCGGTGTTCCTGTGGGTCTACGACCACCGGCTGTTCACCATCCCGGTTAATGGCTGGACCGTGATCCCGATCTTCATCGCGGTCGAATTCTGCTACTACTGGTTCCATCGCTGCTCGCACCGCGTGCGCTGGTTCTGGAGCGCGCACGTGCCGCACCACAGCGGCGAGGTGATGAACTTCACCACCGCGATGCGCCAGAGCATCCTGAACGCGTTCGTCGGCATCTGGGTGTTCTACCTGCCGCTGGCGTGGCTCGGCGTGCCGCCGGGCGTGGTCGCGTTCATGCTGGGCGTGGATCTCGCCTACCAGTACTTCGTGCACACCGAGTCCATCGGCAAGCTGCCGGCCTGGTACGAGTACCTGTTCGACACGCCGAGCAACCACCGCGTCCACCATGGCCGCAATCCGCAGTACATCGACAAGAACTACGGCGGCGTGCTGATCGTGTTCGACCGCTGGTTCGGCACCTACGAGCCGGAAGTGGAGAGAGTGGACTACGGCGTCGTCCGCCAGGTGAAGTCGCACAATTTCCTCGTGTTGAACGTGCACGAGTTCGTCGACATGCTGCGCGACGTGCTGGCGCCGGGCCCGCTGTGGCAGCGCCTCAAGCACTTGTGGAAGCCGCCGGAGTGGGAGCGGGCAGGGCACGCGCCGGTTCATACCTGGACGACGGTGGTCCAGCCCGGACACGCCAACGCGCGTTGACGCGTTCGGGGCGCGCGCCTAGCATCAGCCGACTCCTTACGAGCCCGCATCGAGGTTCCAATGACACTGCTTCGCGTGGTTGCCGTGGCGCTGGCCCTGGTGGTGGCGTTGCCCGCCGACGCCCGGGAAGACCGGCTGAAGCTCAGCATTCAGGAAGCGATGGCCAGGGCGGATACCGAGGCCAAGCTCGACGGCAGCGTGAAGTTCTACTGGGGCAAGAACGCCCCGGCGGGTGCCAAGACGATGGGCACCTTCACCGCGAACAAGAAGACCAACCTCTTCAACAAGACGGACGCGGACGGGTGCTACTGGGCCTGGCTGTCGGCGATGATTTCGCTGCAGGACCGCGCGCGCAAGGAAGGCGGCAACGCCGTCGTCAACGTTCACAGCGTCTACAAGAACGAGACGTTCATGAGCTCGACGGAGTACATGTGCGGCGCGGGCAACGTCGTCGGCGGCGTGGCGCTGCGCGGGACCGTCGCCAAGGTTCGCTGACGACTCCTCAGTCGCCGGCCTTCAGCACCACGCTGATCTGGCTGGAATCGAAGCCGCGGCCCTGCAGGTAGCGGTACTGCTTCGCGCGCTCGGCCGAGCTCTTCGGTGGCCGGCCGAACTTCTTCGCGTGCACCGCGGCCGCCTGCTCGTGCCAGTCGACCGCGGCGGCCTGCAGCGCGGCCCGGATCGCGTCCGAAGGCACGCCCGCCACCTCGAGCTCGGCTTCGATCCGCACCGGCCCGTAGCCGCCCGCCACGCGCGTGCGCACCAGCATCTCGGCGTAGCGGGAGTCGGCCTGCCAGCCCTCGGCGGTGGCGTGGGCCACCGCGGAGGCGGCGTCGTCGCCGGAAATGCCGCGCGCCTTCAGCTTGCGCGTGAGCTCGCGCGCGCTGTGCTCGCGGCGCGCGAGCAGCTTGAGGGCCTGCGACTTTGGATCGAGCGGTTTCTTCGGCATGAAAACAAAGCCCACCGCGGGGGTGGGCTTCGCTTGTCTCAGCTCACGCTCATTCGTTCGCGGCCTTGGCCGGGACTGGCTTCGGCGGCATCAGCTTGGCGCGCAGGTCCTTCTCGATCTTGGCGGCGATCTTCGGGTTTTCCTTGAGGTACTGCTTCGCCGCGTCCTTGCCCTGGCCGATCTTCTCTTTCTCGTACGCGAACCAGGCGCCGGACTTCTCGACCAGGCCGTGCTCGACGCCGAGGTCGATCAGCTCGCCCTCGTGCGAGATGCCTTCGCCGTACATGATCTCGAAGAACACCACCTTGAACGGCGGCGCCAGCTTGTTCTTGACTACCTTGACCTTGGTCTCGTTGCCGACCACTTCATCGCCCTTCTTGACCGCGCCGATGCGGCGGATGTCCAGGCGCACCGAGGCGTAGAACTTCAGCGCGTTGCCGCCGGTGGTGGTCTCGGGATTCTGGCCCGGCATCATGATGCCGATCTTGTAGCGCAGCTGGTTGATGAAGATCACCAGCGTGTTCGAGCGCTTGATGTTGCCGGTCAGCTTGCGCAGTGCCTGCGACATCAGGCGCGCCTGCAGGCCTGGCAGCTGGTCGCCCATCTCGCCCTCGATCTCGGCCTTCGGCGTCAGCGCCGCGACCGAGTCGATCACGACGATGTCGACGCCACCCGAGCGCACCAGCATGTCGGCGACCTCGAGGCCCTGCTCGCCGGTGTCGGGCTGCGAGATCAGCAGGTTCTCGATGTTGACGCCGAGCTTGGCGGCGTAGCTGGTGTCGAGCGCGTGCTCGGCGTCGATGAAGGCGGCGACGCCGCCGGCCTTCTGGATCTCGGCGACCACGTGCAGCGTCAGCGTGGTCTTGCCGGACGCTTCAGGCCCGTAGATCTCGACCACCCGTCCGCGCGGCAGGCCGCCGATGCCCAGCGCGGCGTCGAGGGAGAGCGAGCCGGTGGAAACGGTCTCGACGTCGCGGATCGCCTCGCCATCGCTCATGCGCATGACCGTGCCCTTGCCGAACTGGCGCTCGATCTGGGTCAGGGCGGCGTCGAGGGCTTTCTTGCGGTTGTCGTCGATCTTGCGGATGTCGTTCACTTCGGACCCCTTGGTTGTGGGCGTTGTTGTTGTTTTTGTTATTTCGTGCAGCGTGGCCATTATTCAGTCCCTCCGGTTGCTTGAACAGTCTTGACGTTTGTCACGGAGGCAGTGTGCAGGGGCCACTGGCTCACTACGTGATACTGGCCGGCGACGCTCTGCACCAGCGCGAAGTCCCGTACCGCCCAGCGCTGGGGCTCGATCGGAGCCGGCTCGAGCGCCTTGCGCACGTCGCGGTAGCAGGTCAGGTGCGGAACGAGCGGCTTGGGGTCGAACGGCACTGCCGCGCGGGCGGCCGCGGCCTCCAGTTGCCGGCGCAGGTCGGCCAGCTCCGCCGGGGCCTGGCTGGGGCCGACCCACAGCACGCGCGCGCGGAAGAAAGCGCCGATCCGGTCCAGCACCAGGTCGAAGGGGCGGACGCGCACGCAGGCAGCCTCCCGGGCCAGCCGGGCTTCGGCGTCCGCGGCGACCGAACCCAGGAACAGCAGCGTCAGGTGGATGCTTTCGTCGCGCACCCGCCGGCCGGAGACCGCGCGGGCCGGGGTGCGGGCGATGCCGGCGATCGAGGCCTTGAGGACGGCGTCCGGCCACAGGGCGAAGAACAGCCGCTTGGTCGGAGCGCCTACGGGCGCGACCTTGGGCTTAGCCAAGCCGCTTCAACAGGCCGGTCAGCGCGGCCTGGGCGGCCGCCACTCGGATCTGCTCGCGCGAGCCGGCGAGCTGCAGCAGCTCGGATTCGACCTTGCCGCCGCGCCCCTCCCAGGCGATCCAGACCAGGCCCACGGGTTTTTCCGGCGAGCCGCCGCCGGGCCCGGCGATGCCGGTGACGGCGATCGCCCAGTGGGCGGGCGTCATGACCAGCAGGCCGCGCGCCATGGCCTCCGCGCACTCGCGACTGACCGCGCCGAACTGCGCCAGCAGGTCGACTGAGATGCCAAGCAGGTCCTGCTTGGCCTGGTTGGAATAGACCACGAGGCCACGCTCGAACCAGCCCGAACTGCCGGCGATGTCAGTCACCCGCTTGGCGATCAAGCCGCCCGTGCAGGACTCGGCTACCGCCAGGAACTGGCGTTTTTCGGCGAGTCGCCGGCCCAGTTCCTCGGCTTGGGGGTCCACTGCAAGCTCCTGTTCCGATTGCCGGATTTGGCGTCCGGGCGCCCGGACAACTGTTCAAGGAATTGGTCAGCACTTTATACTGTCGCGCGCGAAGGGCCGGTGCGGGCGAAGAAAGGCCCATCCTCGGGAGCAGATTGATGAGCAAAGATGCCGTGGACGTCGGCCGTCGCCGATTCCTGACGCTCGCCACGACCGCTGTGGGCGCCGTCGGCGCCGGATTCGCGGCAGTCCCGTTTCTGGCTTCGCTCGCGCCCAGCGAGCGGGCCAAGGCGCTCGGCGCGCCCGTCACGATCGACATCAGCAAGCTCGAGCCCGGCCAGATGGTGATCGCGGTGTGGCGCCGCCAGCCGATCTGGGTGGTGCGGCGCACCGAGGCGATGCTCCAGACACTTGCCGAGGTCACCGGCGAGCTCAGCGATCCGCAGAGCGAGGTCAACCACCAGCCGGATTACATCCAGAAGACCGGCGCGGCGCGCGCGCTCAAGCCGGAGTACATGGTGCTGCGGGGCATCTGCACGCACCTGGGCTGCTCGCCGAAGTTCCGGCCCGAAGCGCCGGCGCCCGAGATCGCCGCCGACTGGAAGGGTGGCTTCTTCTGCCCGTGCCACGGCTCGCGGTTCGACCTGTCGGGCCGGGTCTACAGCGGCGTGCCGGCGCCGACCAATCTGATCGTGCCGCCGCACCGCTACGCGGACGCAACGACGCTCGTGATCGGCGAAGACCCGCCGGTGGGAGCCGCCTGATGGCCATCGTCCCCAATCCGCACAAGACCACCGGCTTCCTCGGCTGGATCGACGACCGCTTCCCGCTGACCAAGCTGTGGAAGGACCACATCAGCGAGTACTACGCGCCGAAGAACTTCAACTGGTGGTACACGTATGGCTCGCTCGCGCTGCTGGTGCTGGTCAACCAGTTGCTGACCGGCATCTGGCTGGCGATGCACTACAAGCCCGACGAGGCGCTCGCGTTCGACTCGGTCGAATACATCATGCGCGACGTGCCGTGGGGCGACACGCTGCGCTATCTGCACTCCACCGGCGCCAGCATGTTCTTCATCGTCGTCTACCTGCACATGTTCCGCGGCCTGATGTACGGCTCGCACCGCAAGCCGCGCGAGCTGATCTGGCTGTTCGGCTGCCTGATCTACCTCGTGCTGATGGCCGAGGCGTTCTGCGGCTACGTGCTGCCGTGGGGCAACATGAGCTATTGGGGCGCGCAGGTCATCATCAACCTGTTCGGCACCATCCCGGTCGTGGGCCAGGACCTGGTGTACTGGATCCAGGGCGACTACACGCCGGCCGACGCCACGCTGAACCGCCTGTTCTCGCTGCACGTGGTGGCGCTGCCGTTCGTGCTGGTCGGGCTCGTGATCGCGCACCTGATGGCGCTGCACGAGGTCGGATCGAACAACCCCGACGGCATCGAGATCAAGAAGCACAAGGATCCGAAGACCGGCATCCCGCTCGACGGCATCGCCTTCCACCCGTACTACACGGTGAAGGACATGGTCGGCGTGAGCGCCTTCCTGTTCGTGTTCTTCGCGATCGTATTCTTCGCGCCGGACGGCGTCGGCTACTTCCTCGAGAAACCGAACTTCACGCCGGCCAACCCGCTGTCCACGCCCGACCACATCACGCCGGCGTGGTACTTCGGCGCGTTCTACGCGATGCTGCGCGCGGTCCCGGCGTTCTTCCAGACCCAGATCTGGGGCGTGATCGTGATGTTCGGCGCGGTGATGCTGCTGTTCTTCGTGCCGTGGCTCGACCGCAGCCCGGTCAAGTCGATCCGCTACCGCGGCCCGCTGTTCAAGATCGCGCTGACGGTGTTCGCGGTCACGTTCGTCGGCCTCAACTGGCTCGGCATGCAGCCGACCACCGACCTGCGCACGGTGCTGGCGCAGATCGGCACGTTCCTCTACTACGCGTTCTTCCTGGGCATGCCGTTCTACACCAGCATGGACTCGACGAAGCCCGTGCCGGAGAGGGTGACCTATGGCCACTGACACGTGGGAGCGGCCCATGGCCGCGATCAAGGTGCTCGCGTCGGCCTTGGTGCTGGCCAGCGCCGCGCCGGCGCTCGGCTCGGGCGGTGAGGCGATGTACACGTTCAAGCCGGCGACCACGAATGTCGCTTCGCTGCAGCGCGGCGCCCGCGACTTCATGGCGTACTGCTCGGGCTGCCATTCGCTCAAGTACCTGCGCTACAACCGCCTGGGCAAGGACCTCGGGATTTCCGAGGACCAGCTGAAAGCCAACC
>JBOICR010000085.1:0-11035 GCA_050740195.1 Nevskiaceae bacterium
ATTCTGCCCGATGCCGCGCCTGCTCACTCATGGCTCGTCCGAAGGAGCGGATCGACGTGGCTCCCTCCAGGGATTGCTCGCCTCGTCGCTCGGCTGCGCTTGATTCCCCTCCGGGAGCCACGCCGACCCGCTCCCGATCGAGTAACGACTCACGTGGCAGGCACCCAGCCGAGCGATCGCGGCGGGACTGGTGTGCCCGGCGAACGAAAGTAAAGCGCAGCCGAACCGGAGCCCCGCAGGGGCGCGCCGCAGCGAAAGCGAGACATGGCGAGCTTTCGCAAGACGCGGTGAGGCGAGCCATGAAGTGAGCCGGGCACACCAGTCCCGCCGAAGGCTGCCCGGAGGGGGCCACCCGACCCGCTCCTTCGCGAAGAAGTGAGACGAGAACACCGGGTCCCGACAGCAACCCGTTATACTTCGCCGCCTTT
This sequence comes from Nevskiaceae bacterium, assembly GCA_050740195.1. Taxonomy (GTDB): domain Bacteria; phylum Pseudomonadota; class Gammaproteobacteria; order Nevskiales; family Nevskiaceae; genus JACPFV01. The sequence goes on from JBOICR010000085.1 coordinate 429, forward strand.
TTCGCAGCGCCCGAAATGCAGCAGTCCCACATCCGCAACTTCTCGATCATCGCCCACATCGACCACGGCAAGTCGACGCTGGCCGACCGCTTCATCCAGCTGTGCGGGGGATTGGAGGAGCGCGAGATGACCGAGCAGGTGCTCGACAACAACCCGATCGAGCGCGAGCGCGGCATCACCATCAAGGCGCAGGCCGTGTCGCTGAACTACAAGGCGCGCAGCGGCGAGCAATACCAGTTCAACATCATCGACACGCCGGGCCACGTCGATTTCTCCTACGAAGTCAGCCGATCGCTGGCCGCCTGCGAAGGCGCGCTGCTGGTGGTCGACTCGACCCAGGGCGTCGAGGCGCAGACCGTCGCCAACTGCTACACCGCGATCGAGCAGAACCTCGAAGTGCTGCCGGTGCTGAACAAGATCGACCTGCAGAACTCGGAAGCCGACCGCGTCGCCGACGAGATCAACGAGATCGTCGGCATCGACGCCACCGATGCGCTGCGCATCTCCGCCAAGACCGGCCTCAACGTGCCGGACGTGCTGGAAGCAGTGGTGGCCAAGCTGCCGGCGCCGAAAGGCGACCCCAAGGCACCGCTGCAGGCCTCGATCGTCGACTCCTGGTTCGACAACTACCTGGGCGTGGTGTCGCTGGTACGCGTCTACAACGGCCGCGTCGCCAAGGGCGAGAAGATCCGGGTGATGTCCACGGGCAAGGACTACGAAGTCACCATGCTCGGCGTGCACACGCCCAAGCGGGTGGGGCGCGATGCGCTCGAGACCGGCGAAGTCGGCTTCCTGGTTGCCGGCATCAAGGACATCTTCGGCGCGCCGGTCGGCGACACGCTGACGCACGCGGCGCGGCCGTGCGCGAGCGCGCTGGCCGGCTACCAGCGCGTGCAGCCGCGCGTGTTCGCCGGCATGTTCCCGGTGGACGCGGAGGATTTCGAGAGCTTCCGCGACTCGCTGCAGAAGCTGCGCCTGAACGACTCGGCGATCCAGTTCGAGCCGGAAAACTCGATGGCGCTGGGCTTCGGCTTCCGCGTCGGCTACCTCGGCATGCTGCACATGGACATCGTGCAGGAGCGACTCGAGCGCGAGTACAACCTGAACCTCATCACCACCGCGCCGAGCGTGGTCTATGAAGTCGTGCTGAACAACGGCGACGTGGTCAAGATCGACAACCCGGCCAAGCTGCCCGACGCCGGGCTGTACCAGGAAGTCCGCGAGCCGATCATCGTCGCGCGCATCCTGATGCCGCAGGAGCACGTCGGCCCGGTGATGCAGCTGTGCATGGAGAAGCGCGGCACGCAGAAGAACCTGCGCTACCACGGCAAGCAGGTGCAGATGGAGGTCGAGATGCCGCTGGCGGAAGTCGTGCTCGACTTCTTCGACCGCCTCAAGAGCGTGTCGCGCGGCTACGCCTCGTTCGAGTACGAGTTCGAGCGCTTCCAGACCGGCGACCTGGTCAAGCTCGACGTGCTGGTCAACGGCGACAAGGTCGACGCGCTGGCCACCATCGTGCACAAGGACGCCGCCTATCCGCGCGGCCGCGACCTGTGCGAGAAAATGCAGGAAGTGATCCACCGCCAGCAGTTCGACATCGCCATCCAGGCGGCGATTGGCAGCAAGATCATCGCGCGCAGCACGGTCAAGGCGCTGCGCAAGGACGTCATCGCCAAGTGCTACGGCGGTGACGTGTCGCGCAAGCGCAAGCTGCTGGACAAGCAGAAAGAGGGCAAGAAGCGCATGAAGCAGGTCGGCGTGGTCGAAATTCCGCAGGAGGCCTTCCTGGCCGTTCTCGGCGTGGAGCGGAAGAAATGATGCACTTCGTGCAATACGAGCTGGGCCTGACCTTCGCGGGCGCGCTGACCCTGCTGACGCTGATGACCGGCGCGGTGTGGGTACTGGACAAGTGGCACCTCGGTCCGCGTCGCCGCGGACTGCTGCTGGACCCGGCCGCGGACAAGCCCGGCTGGTTCGTCGACTTCTGCCGCTCGTTCTTCCCGGTGATCCTGATCGTGCTGCTGCTGCGCTCGTTCCTGGCCGAACCGTTCCGGATTCCGTCCGGATCGATGATGCCGACGCTGCGCGACGGCGACTTCATCCTGGTCAACAAGTACGTCTACGGCCTGCGCGACCCGATGTTCCATTCCAAATTCCTGGCGCTGGGCCAGCCGCGGCGCGGCGACGTCGTCGTGTTCCGGTTCCCGCGCGATCCGACCAAGGACTTCATCAAGCGCGTGATCGGCCTGCCGGGCGACCGCGTCGCCTACCGCAACAAGCAGCTGTTCGTGAACGGTGAAGCGATGCCGATCACGGCGGACGGCGTATATACTGAGATGGGTCCGCGGGCGGGTGTCGTGTTGCGGCTCGCGGAGGAGCTCGGACCGGTGAATCACCGGATTCTGCAGGACCCCGACCGGTCGGCGGAGGATGTCGAGATCCAGGTACCCGAGGGCCACTATTTCATGATGGGCGACAACCGGGACGGGAGTGACGACAGCCGGCGCTGGGGCTTCGTGCCGGAGGGCAATCTCGTCGGTCGGGCGTTCTTCATCTGGATGAGCTGGGACTTCGAGCGCTCGCGCCTGGATTTCTCGCGCATCGGCAGTCGAATCGAGTAACGGGAGAACGGGCATGCAACTACGGAATCGTCAGCGGGGTCTGGGGCTGTGGGGCTGGATTTTCGTGCTCGGCGTGATCGGCTTCACCGCGATGATCACGCTGCAGCTGGTGCCGATCTACCTGGCCGAGATGGCGATCCAGAAAGTGGTCAAGCAGACCGCGAACGACCCGGTCAATGCGAACGCGCCGATCCAGGTGCTGCGCAAGAACATGAAGACGCGCTGGGACGTCGAGGGCATCACCACGCTCGAACCCACCGATGTCACGCTCGAGAAGTACGGCGCCGGGCGCGCGCTGGCATACGACTACGAAGCGAAGACCGAGCTGTTCGCCAACGTCTCGCTGGTGGTGCACTTCGCGCAGAAGTATCCGATGCCCGGAGCCGGTGGGATTGAGTGACCGAGGCGCTTGAACGCTTCCAGCGCCGGCTCGGTTACCGCTTCCACGACCCGCAGTTGCTGGCGCGCGCGCTGACGCACCGCTCAGCCGCCGCGCCCCACAACGAACGTCTCGAGTTCCTCGGCGACGGCCTGATCAACTTCGTCGTGGCCGAGGCGTTGTACCGCGCCCGGCCGCAGGCCGAGGAAGGCGACCTGTCGCGGCTGCGCGCGAGCCTGGTGTGCGAGGAATCGCTGGCGCGGCTCGCCGCCGAGCTGGAACTCGGCGAACTGCTGACGCTCGGCGGCGGCGCGCTGAAGAGCGGCGGTTTCCGCCGCGCGCCGATCCTGGCGGACACGCTCGAGGCCGTGCTCGGCGCGGTCTTCCTCGACGGCGGTTTCGACGCCGGCCGCGCCGCGGTCGAGCACATCCTCGCTGCGCCGCTGGCCCAGCTGCCCGATGCCGCGTCGCTCAAGGACGCCAAGACCCGGCTGCAGGAATTCCTGCAGGGAGCCGGTCGCCCGCTGCCGCTGTACGAGCTGCTTTCTTCCGAGGGCCCCGAGCACCGGCCGTCGTTCACGGTCAGCTGCCGCCTGGCGGACGGCGACGAGCAGACCCAAGGGCAGGCCGCCAGCCGCCGCAGCGCCGAGCAGCTCGCCGCAGAGCAGATGTTGCACAGCCTCGGAGCGAGCCATGCGTAGCGGCATGGTCGCGGTCGTCGGTCGCCCGAACGTCGGGAAATCCTCGCTGGTCAACGCGCTGGTGGGCAAGAAGGTCAGCATCGTCACGCGCAAGCCCCAGACCACGCGCCACCGCATCCAGGGCGTGATCCATCGCGGCGGCGGCCAGGTCGTGCTGGTCGACACCCCGGGCCTGCACCTGAAGCAGGGCCGCGCCCTCAACCGCTACCTCAACGACACCGCCGCGAGCTCGCTGCGCGGTGTCGACCTCGTGCTGTTCGTGGTCGAGGCCGGCAAATGGAACGAGGAGGACGAGGCGGTGCTCAAGCGCCTCGCGCGCGCCGAGGCACCGGTCGGCCTGGTCATCAACAAGGTCGACAAGGTCGGCGACAAGACGCGCCTGCTGCCCGAGATCCAGGCGCAGGCCGCACGGCGCGAGTACGCCTTCATCCTGCCAGTGTCCGCGCTCAAGCGCGACAACCTCGACAAGCTCGGCCACGAACTGCTGTCGCGCATGCCGGAGGGCCCGCCCTTGTATCCCGGCGACCAGGTCGAGAGCCAGGACCTCGCCTTCGTGCTCGCCGAGATCGTGCGCGAGAAGCTGATGGAGCGGCTGCGCCAGGAGCTGCCTTACGTGCTGACCGTGCAGATCGAACGGCTCGAGCAGGAGGACGGCCTGACGCGAGTCGAGGCAGTGATCTGGGTCGAGCGCGAGAACCAGAAGGCGATCGTCATCGGCGAAAAGGGCCAGGCGCTGAAGGCGGTCGGTACGGCCGCGCGCAAGGAGATGGAAGCGCGGCTGGGCGGCAAGGTGTTCCTGAAACTGTGGGCGCGCAGCGCCAAGAACTGGACCGACGATCCGCAGGCGCTCAAGCGCTTCGGCTACCTGGGGACGGGAGAGTGAGGCGGGTCCAGCTCGAGCCGGCCTGGGTACTCAGCGCGCGGCCGTATCGCGAGACCAGCGCGCTGATCGAGGCGTTTGCCGAGCACTCGGGCCGCGTCGGGCTGGTGGCGCGGGGCGTGCGCGGCGCCCGCGCGCGCCACCGTGGGCTGCTCCAGCCGTTCCAGCCGATGCTGCTGTCGTACAGCGAGCGCGGCGAGCTCGGCACGCTGGCGGCCGCCGAGGCGGGTGGCGCGCCGGTCGTGCTGCGCGGCGAGGCGGTTTTCTCGGGCTGGTACCTGAATGAGCTGGTGCTGCGACTGCTGCCGCGGCGCGATCCGCACCCGGGTCTGTTCGGGCACTACAGCGAAGCGCTCGGTGCGCTTCCCGGGCCGGGCGCCGCGGTGGCGCTAAGGGTGTTCGAGAAGCGGCTGCTGGGCGAGCTGGGCTACGGCCTGCAACTGCCGGAGCCGGTCGAGTCCGATGCCTGGTACGACTGGGATGCGGAGCGCGGCCTGCGCCTGGCCGAGCCGGGCCCGTCGAGCTATCGCGGCACGAGCCTGCAGGCGCTCGCGGACGAAACGTTCGACACCGAGGAGAGCCTGCGCGACGCGCGGCGGTTGATGCGCGCGGCGCTGCAGCCACACCTGGGCGACCGCGCGCTGCGCACGCCGGAGATGCTGCGCACGTTGCGGGCGGCGCGGCGCGCCAACGGCGGCGGCGGGGGCCTTTGAATGAGCACGCGCCGCGTCATCCGTCTCGGCGTCAACGTCGACCACGTTGCGACGATCCGCCAGGCGCGCGGCACGGGCTATCCCGACCCGGTCCAGGCCGGGCTGCTGGCCGCGCGGGCCGGCGCCGACAGCGTCACGATCCACCTGCGCGAGGACCGCCGCCACATCCAGGAGCACGATGTGAAGCGGATGCTGGCCGAGTCGAAGGTCCCGGTGAACCTCGAGATGGCGATCACGCCGGCGATGATCCGGCTGGCGCGCAAGGCACGGCCGGCGTATTGCTGCCTGGTGCCGGAGCGCCGGCAGGAACTGACGACCGAGGGCGGGCTCGATGTCGCCGGGCAGAAGGCCAAGGTGCGCGCCGCGTGCGAGCGCCTGCGCCAGGCGGGCATTGCCGTCGCGTTGTTCGTGGACCCCGATGAACGCCAGCTGGCGGCGTGCCGCGGGAGCGGGGCGCCGCACCTCGAGATCCACACCGGGCGCTACGCCGAAGCGGTCCGCGCACCGGAGCGGGCGCGCGAACTGCGGCGCATCGCCGATTTCGCGGCGGCCGCGGCCGGCGCCGGCTTCGAGGTGCACGCAGGACACGGCCTGAATTTGCATAATGTCACCGCGGTTGCGGCGATCCCCGAGATCGTCGAGTTGAACATCGGGCACAGCATCGTGGCGCGCGCGCTGTACGTCGGATTCCCGCGCGCCGTAAGGGAAATGCGGCGGGCGATGGGGAGGGTGCGAAGGTGATCTACGGCATTGGACTCGACGTGCTGCGCGTTGCGCGCATCGCCAAGGTGTACCGCCGCCACGGCGACCGCTTCGTCGCGCGCCTGCTGCACCCGCTCGAGCACAAGGAGTACGAGGCCTCGAGCCGCCAGGTGCAGTACCTGGCCAAATGTTTCGCGGTCAAGGAGGCGTTCGTCAAGGCGCTCGGCACCGGCTTCTTCGGCGTGTCGCACGACGACGTCGGCGTGGTGCGCCGCAAGCTCGGCAAGCCCGAGTTCGTGTTCAGCCCGCGGCTGCGCGCGCGGCTGAAGCGGCTGAAGATCAAGGCCACGTACGTCTCGCTGTCGGACGAGGGCGGCACGGTCGGCGCAGTCGCGGTGCTGGAGCGCTGAGCGCGATGGCGTACGCCAGCCTGGCCGAGTTGATCGGCAACACACCGATGGCGCAGCTGACGCGCCTGCCGGGCCTGGGCCGCAACATGCTGCTGGCCAAGCTCGAGGGCAACAACCCCGGCGGCTCGGTCAAGGATCGGCCGGCCTACAGCATGATGCGGCGCGCCGCCGAGCGCGGGGAACTGAAGCCCGGCGACACGCTGATCGAGGCGACCTCCGGCAACACCGGCATCGCGCTGGCGATGGTCGCGGCGACGCAGGGCTACCGCATGATCCTGATCATGCCGGAGCACCTGTCACTGGAGCGCCGTGCGGTGATGAAGGCGTTCGGCGCCGAGATCATCCTGGTCACGCAGAAGGAAGGCATGGAAGGTGCGCGCGACCTGGCGATGAAGATGCAGGCCGAGGGCCGGGGGCGTGTGCTCGACCAGTTCGCCAACCCGGACAATCCGCGTGCGCACTACGAGGGCACCGGCCCCGAAATCTGGCGTGACACCGGCGGCGCGATCACGCACTTCGTGTCGTCGATGGGCACCACCGGCACGATCATGGGCTGTTCGCGCTTCCTCAAGGAGAAGAACCCGGAGATCAAGATCGTCGGCGTGCAGCCGGACGGGGAGTCGTCGATCCCCGGCATCCGCAAATGGCCGGAGGCCTACCTGCCGAAGATCTTCGACCGCTCGCGCGTGGACCGCGTCATCGAAGTGTCGGCGGCGGCGGCGATGGACATGACCCGCGCGCTCGCGGCCAGCGAAGGCCTGCTGGCCGGGCCGTCCGGCGGCGGCACGGTCTACGCGGCGCTGCAGCTGGCGCGCGAACTCGACGGCGCGACGATCGTCACGGTGATCCCGGATCGCGGCGACCGCTACATCTCGACCGGAGTGTTCCCGCCGTGATGCGCGAGCCGATCCTGGTGTTCGACATCGAGACCGTCCCGGACGTCGAGACCGGGCGCGCGCTGCTCGGGCTCGACGGACTCGACGACACCGCCGTGGCGCAGGCCATGGCGGCCCAGCGCCTGCAGCTGCGCGGCAACGACTTCCAGCCCACGCACCTGCACCGCATCGTCGCAATCTCGATCGCGCTGCGGCGCGACGACGAGTTGCGCGTGATGTCGCTCGGCAGCGAGCAGGACGGCGAAGCCGAGCTGGTCCGCCAGTTCTTCCGCGGCGTCGACAAGTACCAGCCGGTGCTGGTGTCGTGGAACGGCAGCGGCTTCGACCTGCCGGTGCTGACCTATCGGGCGCTCAAGCACGGTGTCGCCGCGCCGACGTTCTGGGAGACCGGCGAGCGCGACCGTGAATTCAGGTACAACAACTACCTGAAACGCTTCGAGTTCCGCCATACCGACCTGATGGACGTTTTGGCGCTCTACAACGCCCGCAGCAGCGCGCCGCTGCACGAGATCGCGGTGATGCTCGGGTTGCCGGGCAAGCTCGGCATGGATGGCTCGCAGGTCGCCGCCGCCTACGCGGCGGGCAAGCTGGCCGAGATCCGCGCGTACTGCGAAACCGACGTGTTGAACACCTACCTGATCTACCTGCGCTTCCTGCTGATGCGCGGTGCGATCGACGCGGCCAAGTATGGCGCGGAGATCGACCTCGCGCGCGGCTACCTCAAGGGCAGCTCCGACAAGCACTGGGCCGAGTACCTGGCGGCATGGCCCGGGTGAGGCGCGCCGTGGCGCGTCCCGACGCGCCGGAGCTGGCCACGGACGTCGTCGACCTCGCCCAGGACGGGCGCGGCATCGCCCGCCCCGAAGCCGCTGGCGGGAAGGTCACGTTCATCAAGGGGGCGCTGCCGGGCGAGCGCGTGCGCTATCGCCTGGCGCGGCGGGGCAAGCAGGCCGACGAGGGCGAGCTGTCCGGCATCGAGCAGGCCTCGCCGGAGCGGGTCGAGCCGCGCTGCAAGCACTTCGGCATCTGCGGTGGCTGCAGCGTGCAGCACCTGTCGGCCGCGGGCCAGGTCGCGTTCAAGCAGAAGCAGCTGCTCGATGCGCTCGAGCGCCTCGGCAAGGTTCATCCGGAGCAGGTCGCGCGCGCCATCACCGGCCCGGCCTGGGGCTACCGGCGCCGCGCGCGCCTGTCGGTCAAGCACGTCGCCAAGAAGGGCGGCGTCCTGGTCGGGTTCCGCGAGGCCGACAGCCCGTTCGTGGCGCAGCTCGAGTCCTGCGTGGTGCTCGATCCGCGCGTCGGGCTCAAGCTCAGGGAGATCGCCGCGTGCGTCGGCCGGCTGGATATCCATACGCGGGTGCCGCAGATCGAAGTCGCCGCGGCGGACACGGTGACGCTCGTGTTCCGCGTCATGCAGGCGCCGACCGAAGCCGACCGCGCGGTGCTGCGCGAGCTCGGCCGCGCGCACGGCTTCGAGATCCACCTGCAGACCGGTGGCTACGACACGATCCAGCCGCTGGATCCGCCGGCGACGGCGCTGACGATTTCCCCGGACGGCAGTGACCTGAAGCTGGCCTTCCGACCGACGGACTTCATCCAGATCAACGATTCGGTCAATCAACAGATGGTGCGGCAGGCACTGGACTGGCTGTCGGGCAATAGCCGCGAAGCGGGGCCTGCCCTCGCTCCTGGCGGACCTCCGCAAAGTCGCTTCGGGCAGACCCCGCTTCGCGGCCAGCACGTCCTTGAGCTCTTCTGTGGCCTCGGCAACTTCTCCCTGCCGCTGGCGCGGGCAGGTGCAGCGGTCACCGCGGTCGAAGGCGAGCTCGGCCTGGTCGCGCGGGCGCGCGAGAACGCGCGCGCCAACGGCCTGGACATCCGATTCGAGCAGGCCGACCTGTTCACGCCGGACCCGCGCGTGGACTGGTTGCGGGCGAAATACGACGCGGCGCTGGTGGATCCGCCCCGCGCCGGCGCGAAGGAAGTGCTGCCGTCGGTTGCGGACGCCGCGCCGGAGCGCATCGTCTACGTCTCGTGCCACCCGGGAACGCTGGCGCGTGACGCCGACTTCCTCGTTCACCAGCGCGGTTACCGGCTGGCCCGCGCCGGCATCCTCGACATGTTCCCGCACACCAGCCACGTCGAGTCGATGGCCCTGTTCGAGCGTGCCTAATCTACAATCCGGGGCTCGCATGACGAAGCGCCGCATCGACATCAACCTGTCGCGACAGGTCCTGTGCCTGTACGAAGGCGGCAAGCTGCTGCGCACGTACAAGGTGTCGACTGCCGAGAAAGGCGCGGGCGAGCAGAACGGCAGCAACCAGACGCCGCGGGGCCGGCACACGATCCGCGCGATGATCGGCCGCGGCGCGCCGGCCGGCGCCGTGTTCGTCAGCCGCCGCTCCACCGGCGAGATCTACACGCCGGCGCTGAGGGAACGCTACCCGGATCGCGACTGGATCCTGACGCGCATCCTGTGGCTGTCGGGGCTCGAGGTAGGCAAGAACCGCCTGCGCAACGTCGACACGATGCGCCGCTACATCTACCTGCACGGCACGCCGGCGGAAACGAAGCTCGGCAAGCCGGGCTCGCACGGCTGTGTGCGCCTGGCCAACAAGGACATCGTCGAGCTGTTCGACCTGGTCAAGACGGGGACCGAAGTCGACATTCATGAGTAAGCGGAAGAAGAAGGCGCCGAAAAAAGCGCCCCGGAGAACGCGCCGCACGGCATCTCGCGGCGCGCGGGCCCAGGCGCACCTCGGCCCGCTGATGGCGGACGTCGCGGGGCTCGAGCTGACCGCCGAGGACCGCGAGATCCTGCGCCATCCGCTGGTCGGCGGCGTGATCCTGTTCGCGCGCAACGATCACAACAACGCGCAGCTGCAGGCCCTGGCCGCCGAGCTGAACGGCCTGCACCGGGGCCGCGGGCCGCGCCGGCTGATCGCGGTGGACCACGAGGGCGGGCGCGTGCAGCGCTTTCGCGACGGGTTCACGCGCATTCCCGCCATGGGCTGGATCGGGCAGCTCCATGCCGGGAATCGCGACCAGGGCCTGCTATGGGCGCGGGCGCAGGCACAGATCCTCGGCCACGAGCTTTCCGCCCACGGCATCGACCTGTGCTTCGCACCGGTGCTCGACCTCGACCACGGCGTCAGCGCCGTGATCGGTGATCGCGCGTTCGCGCGCGAGCCCGCCGCCGTGATCGCGCTGGCGAAGAGCTTCTGCGCAGGCCTGGCCAGCGCCGGCATGGCGGCCACCGGCAAGCACTTCCCCGGGCACGGCGCGGTCGCCGCCGATTCGCACAACGA
>JBOICR010000086.1:0-8559 GCA_050740195.1 Nevskiaceae bacterium
TGTCGTTCATCGTCTGGGCGCACCACATGTTCACGGTTGGCATGCCGCTGGCCGGCGAGCTGTTCTTCATGTTCGCCACCATGCTGATCGCGGTGCCGACCGGCGTGAAGGTGTTCAACTGGATCGCGACCATGTGGCGCGGCTCGCTGACGTTCGAGACGCCGATGCTGTTCGCGGTCGCCTTCGTGTTCCTGTTCACCATCGGCGGCTTCTCGGGCCTGATGCTCGCCATCGCGCCGGCCGACTTCCAGTACCACGACACCTACTTCGTGGTCGCGCACTTCCACTACGTGCTGGTGCCGGGCGCGGTGTTCGCGATCATCGCGGCGGTGTACTACTGGATCCCGAAGTGGACCGGCGTGATGTACAACGAATTCTGGGGCAAGGTGCACTTCTGGCTGTCGGCGATCTTCATCAACGTGCTGTTCTTCCCGCAGCACTTCATCGGCCTCGCCGGAATGCAGCGGCGCGTGCCGGACTACGCGCTCGCGTTCGCCGACATCAACGCGATTTCCTCGATCGGCGCGTTCGGTTTCTTCATCGCGCAGTTCCTGATGCTGTACAACTTCGCGCGCTGCGTCTGGTTCCGCCAGGGCATGCAGCAGGCACCGGCCCGGGTCTGGGAAGGCGCGCACGGCCTGGAGTGGACCGTGCCGTCGCCGGCGCCGTACCACACCTTCGAGGACGCGCCGGCGCACCTCGACGAGCGTGAAGTGACGTCGGTGCACGACGAGTTCGACGCGCTCGACCACCACCGGTTGAATCCGTGAGCGGAGCCGTCGTGGGCGACGACCAGCGCCGGCGGCGCAACAACGTGCGCCTGGCGTGGCTGCACGTGGCGCTCGCGCTCGGTTTCCTGGCGTGGTTTGTGTGGGCCCAGGTGCACCGCGGATGAGCGAGCGGCGCCGCCACGTCCTGCGCCTTTCGGCCGGCGCCGCCGGCATGTTCGCGTTCGGCTTCGCGCTGGTGCCGCTCTACGGCGCGCTGTGCGACCTGGTCGGCTTCAACGGCCGCAGCTCGAACATGGTGCTGGCCAGCACCGTCACCGAGGACCCGCAGGCGCGCACCGTGACGGTCGAGTTCACGACCACCGTCAACGGCGGGCAGGCCTGGGACTTTGCGTCCGAGCGCCAGCGCCTCGAGGTGCATCCGGGCAAGCTCTACACCGTCGAGTTCACCGCGACGAATCCCAACGGCCACGCCGTGATCGCCCAGGCCGTGCCGAGCGTGGCGCCCTGGAACGCGGCCCGGCACCTGCGCAAGACCGAATGCTTCTGCTTCCGCCAGCAGGCGTTCGCCGCCGGCGAGCAGAAGCGCATGCCGATGCGCTTCATGCTCGATCCGGAGCTGCCGGCCGAGGTGGAGACCGTCACGCTGTCCTACACGATGTTCGACGTCACTGAAACGGCGAGGAATTGATCCATGGCCAGCCAAGCAAAGCCCGACCCGAGCAAGTACTTCGTCCCCGAGGGGAGCGCGTATCCGTTCCTGCTGACGTTTGGCGTCGTGATGCTGGTCGTCAGCGTGTGGGGCCTGCTCGAGCAGAAGAACACGACCTGGACGGTCTGGCTCGGCCTGCCGGTCGCGTTCTGGATCATCTATCGCTGGTTCCTGAAGGTCTCGCACGAGAGCGAGGGCGGCTTCTACGGGCCGCAGGTCGACCGCACCTTCCGCTGGGGCATGTCGTTCTTCATCTTCTCGGAAGTGATGTTCTTCGCCGCGTTCTTCGGCGCGCTGTTCTACGCGCGCCAGCTGTCGGTGCCCTGGCTCGGCGGCGAGGGCGCGAAGGTCTCGACCAACTGGCTGCTGTGGTCCGGCTTCGAGAACCACTGGCCCACCAACGGCCCGGGCAACGTCGGCGGCGATTTCGAGACGATCCCGGAGTGGCAAATCCCGTTCCTGAACACGGTGCTGCTGGTGACCTCGAGCTTCACCGTGACCTGGGCGCACCATGCGCTGAAGGAAAGCAAGCGCGCCGCCTGCATCGCCTGGATGATCGCGACCGTCGCGCTCGGCTCGACTTTCCTCGGCTTCCAGGCCTACGAGTACATCCACGCCTACCAGGAGCTGAACCTGACGCTCGGCTCCGGCGTCTACGGCAGCACGTTCTTCATGCTGACCGGCTTCCACGGCATGCACGTGACGCTCGGCACGATCATGCTGATCATCATCACCCTGCGCCTGGCCTTCGGGCACTTCAAGCCGGACTCCCACTTCGGCTTCGAGGGCGTCGCCTGGTACTGGCACTTCGTGGACGTGGTGTGGATCGGGCTGTTCACCTTCGTCTACGTGCTCTGAGTCCTTGTCATTCCGGCGGAAGCCGGAATCCAGCGCCCTTGGTGGGGCGACGATGTCAGGGCTGAATGCCGTGCGGCTTGAGCCAGCCCTGCGAGAACGCCAGCGCCAGGAAGATCAGCAACACGATGGACAATCCCACGCGCACTTTCAGCGCTGTCAGCATGCGCCGCTCGCGGCTTTCGTCCTTCAGCAGGAAGAACAAGCCGGAGAACAGCGAAGCCACGATGGCAGCCAGCAACGCGACGAGGATGATCTTGGGCAGCAGCACGACCCATCATAACGGGACGATGCGCGCATGAGCCGTCCGCCGCTGTGGGCAGTGTTCGTGACCGCTGCCGCCGTGGCGCTGTTCAGTGCGCTCGGCATCTGGCAGGTGCGCCGCGGGCAGGCCAAGGAGCAAATGCTGGCGCAACTGGCCGACCGGACCGCGGAGCCGGAGCTGCTGTCGGCGGCGCTGGGCGCGCCGGCGGAGAGGACGATGCGCCGCGCGCATGCAATTGGACGCTACCTTGCCGACCGCCAGCTGGTGCAGGACGGCCAATCCCACGAGCACAAGCCCGGCTTTCACGTGTGGACGCCGCTGGTGCTGGAGGACGAGTCGGCGATCCTGGTGAACCGCGGCTGGATCCCGGCCGATCGCGCCGGCTTCGACGGCTCGGCGCCGGAAGGCGTCGTCACGGTCACGGGCATCTGGCGCGACATGCCCCGGCCGGGCGTGCGGCTCGAGGGCACCGTCAACTGCGGGCCGAACCCGGCATTTCCGGCGGTGGTGCTGTTCCCGGACGCCGAGGAGGTCGAGTGCCTGCTCAAGCGGCCCTTCGTCGGCGGGGTGCTGCTGCTCGACCCCGAAGCCCCCGCAGGCTTCGTCCGCGACTGGACGGATTTCGGCTTTCCGCCGCAGCGCCATTACGGCTACGCGGCGCAGTGGTTCGCGCTGGCGCTCGCCAGCGTGATCGTCTTCGTCGTCGTCAACCGCAAGCGTCGCGCGTGAACGCCTCCAGCAAGCCTCGCCTGAAGCTGCTCGCGCTGGCGGCGCTGTTCCTCGCGCCGTTCGTGGGCGCCCTCCTGCTGTATTACGTTTTTCCCGAGTACATCCCGGAAAGCCGGCCGAGCTACGGCACGCTGGTGAGTCCGCTGCGGGCCGCGCCCGACCTCGCGCTGGCCGACGCGGCCGGCGTGGCGACGCCAACCGCGCTGCTCGGTAAATGGAGTCTGGTCTACCTTGGGCGACCGACCTGCACTGAGGCCTGCGCTGCGCGCCTGATGGTTACGCGCCAGGTGCGCCTCGCCCTCGGGAAAAGCCGTGAGCGCGTGCAGCGGGTGTACCTCGCGCCAGATGCCGCGGCCGCGACCGCGGTGAAGGCGCAGCTCGGAGCCGAACACCACGACCTGATCGTCCTGGTGGCCGGCAGCGCCGCGGCGCAGTTCTTCCAGCCGACCGACCCGGATGCGCTCTACCTGGTCGATCCACTCGGCAACCTGACGATGCTGTACACCGGAGCGATCGAGCACAAGGGTTTGTACCGCGACATCAAGAAGCTGCTGCGCGTCTCCCGCGCAGGCTGAGCATGGTCCTGTTCCGCCGCATCACCACGCTGGCGCTGCTGCTGTGCCTGGCCGTCGTCGTGTTCGGCGCGTACGTGCGCCTGTCCGACGCCGGCCTGGGCTGCCCGGACTGGCCCGGCTGCTATGGCCGCCTCATCGTGCCGACGCAAGCCGAGCATGTCGCGCAGGCGCAGCAGGGTTTTCCGGACCGGCCGATCGAACACGCCAAGGCGTGGAAGGAAATGACCCATCGTTACCTGGCCTCGACGCTCGGCCTGCTGATCCTGGTACTGGCGGCGCTGAGCTTTCGCGCCGGCACGCCGCGGCTGCTGCCGCGCGTGCTGCTGGCGCTGGTGATCTTCCAGGGCCTGCTCGGCATGTGGACCGTGACCTGGCTGCTCAAGCCGCTGGCAGTCACCGCGCACCTGCTCGGCGGGATGGCGACGCTGGCGCTGCTGTGGTGGCTGTGGCTCGACACCAACCCGTCATTCCCGCGAAAGCGGGATTCCAGTGTCTCGCCACCACACATCCGCCTGGCGGCCGGCCTCGGCCTCGCTTTGCTCGCCGGCCAGGTTTTCCTCGGCGGCTGGACCAGCAGCAATTACGCCGCGCTGGCCTGCCCGGACCTGCCGACCTGCCAGGGCCGGATGTGGCCCGAGCTCGACGTTGGCGAGGCCTTCACGCTGTGGCGCGGGCTCGACCAGAACTACGAGTACGGCGTGCTCGACAATCGAGCTCGCGTCACCATCCACCACCTGCATCGCGTGGGCGCGGTAGTCGTAACCCTGGGCCTGGGCGCGCTCGCGGCGTGGCTGTGGCGCCAGGGCGGTGCCTGGCGGCGGCATGGACACGCGGTCCTCGCGCTGCTGGCGGTGCAGGCCGGGATCGGCGTGGGCTTGGTGCTGCTGCAACTGCCGCTGCCGCTCGCTGCCGCGCACAACGCCGGGGCGGCGCTACTATTGCTGGCCGTGATCCACCTCAACCAGCGCGCCTGGGCGTCACCGTGAACACCACCGTCGCCGGTGCGATCCCGCTGCGCCTGCGGCTGCGCGAGTACTACGAGCTGTGCAAGCCGCGCGTGGTCATGCTGATCACGTTCACCGCGATCGTCGGCATGTTCCTCGCGACGCCCGCCATGGTGCCGCTGGACGTGCTGGCGCTCGGCAGCCTCGGCATCACGCTGATGGCCGCCTCCGCCGCCGCGATCAACCAGCTGCTCGACCGGCAGGTCGATGCGCGCATGGCGCGCACCTGTGGCCGCCCGCTGGTGACCGGCACGCTGACCGTCGCCGAGTCACTGACTTTCGCCGCCACGCTCGGCACGCTCGGCTTCGGCATCCTGGTCCTGTGGATCAACGCGCTGACGGCGTGGCTGACGCTCGCGACGCTGATCGGCTACGCCGGCATCTACACGCTGTACCTCAAGCGGGCGACACCGCAGAACATCGTGATCGGTGGCGCCGCCGGTGCCGCGCCGCCGGTGCTGGGCTGGGCCGCGGTCACCGGCACCGTGGATCCGCACGCGCTGCTGCTGTTCCTGATCGTGTTCGTCTGGACGCCGCCGCATTTCTGGGCGCTGGCCATCGACCGCCGCGACGAGTACGCCAAGGTCGACATCCCGATGCTGCCGGTGACGCACGGCGTGGAATTCACGCGCGTGCAGGTGCTGCTGTACACCGTGCTGCTGGTGGTGGTGAGCGTGCTGCCGTTCGTGTTCGGCATGAGCGGATTCGTCTACCTGGCCGGCGCGGTCGTGCTGGGCGCGGTGTTCCTGTCCTACGCGATCCGCCTGCGCTACGCGCCGGTGCCGGGATTGCCGATGCGTACGTTCGGCTACTCGATTGTCTACCTGATCGGGATTTTCAGCCTGCTGCTGGTGGACCACTACCTGCGCTAAAAGCCGCAAACGATCAGGGCTCGTTTTGTCGGAGCTCTTGCAGCCGGCTGATGACGCCGCGCTCATCAGGCCAGAACGTTCGGAGATCTTCCCCTCGTGATTCTTTCATGAATCTCTGAAATTCCGCGTTGGCCTCCGTGGTCTTTCCCATATCGAGGTAGATCCACGCACGACGAAACGTAACTGCTGCCGATTTCCTGGCCCGGTCTGCTTGGTCGCAATACTTGAGCGCACGAGCGAAGTCGCCCCGGCGCCTCCACAGGTCCGCGAAATGCTGGAGCACCCACGGTAAGTAATCCTCAGACTTTTGATCCTTGGCCAGATTGACCGCAGCCTGATGGTCCTTTTCCGCAAGATCATATTGACCGATAGCACCGCGCAGATAGCCGCGAAGGCTATACGCACGGCCAAGCTTCGCATCTAGCTCAATTGCTTTCGAGTAGTCGTTAATGGCTCTGACATTCTCGCCCAAATATCCCCTGATGCCGCCCATCCTGGAATAGGCGTAGGCCTTTTGCGCGTCTGTCAGGTCACGGGCTTTTGTTGCCCCTCCATACGCGGTAAGGGCGGCTTCGCGACGCCCCGCCAGCTCAGCCTCTCGGCCTTCAATGATGAGTTCGAGCCCAGTGCCCCAAGAAGGCCCGGCCAGGCCTAGCATCAGAACTGTAAGCGCTGCATACGACCGTCGCATCGGCAAATCCTCCAGAATTGCGGCTAACTAGAGCTAGACGGCCTCACGGCAGGATGAAATCCAGCGCCAGGTCCGACTTGGGCAGCAACGTCGCCGCCTTGTCGGTGGTGAGCGCCAGCCGCAGGATCAGGTTCTCGGCGAACACCTTGTAGTAGTGCAGCTGGCACTGCTCGGACATTTGTTCGAGCAGTGTCGAGTTGGCCTTCAGCGCCATGACGTCGGTTGTGGCGATGACCGAGGCGGTGCGGCGCACGGCGTACAGGAAGCCGATTTCGCCGAACACGTCGCCTTTCTCCAGCAGCGCGATCAGCTGGCGGCCCTTGCGCACTTCGGCCAGCCCGGCGAGCAGGATGTACAGGCAATTATCCATCTCGCCTTCCTTGATGATGACCTCCCCGGCGCGGTGGACGACCGTGGTGCTGGCGTCGAGCAGCTCGCGCAGTTCGCCGCCGGTGAAGGCCTTGAAGAAGCGCAACTCCTTCAGCGTCTTGTCGCTGATCACCAGGCTCTTGCGGCGCCCGCCGGTGCGCAGGTGCTCGGCTACAGCGGCGAGCTCCTCGCCGAGCTCGCGGCCGTTCTGGTGGCGCGCGGCCGGATCCTTCGCGAGCAGGCGCTCGATGATGGCCGCCAGCGCCTCGGGAATCCCCTTGACGCCCTTCAACGACGGCGCCGGCGAGGTCTTGACCAGCAGGAACAGTTCCTTGGGATTGCTGGCGATGAACATCGGCTTGCCGGTGAGCAGGATGTACATCAGCGCACCGAGCGCGTAGAGATCGCTGGCCGCGGTCAGCGGCATGCCGCGGCACTGCTCGGGCGACATGAACATCGGCGAGCCCTCGACGCGGGTGACGCGCTCCTCGGGCTGCGCACTGGTTGCGGCGGCGATGCCGAAGTCCATCAGCTTGGGCGTGCCGTCGGCGGTCAGCATGATGTTGGCGGGCTTGATGTCCTTGTGCAGCACGCCGTTCTTGTGCACGTAGTCCAGCGCCAGCGACACCTTCAGCATGATGTCGACGACGCGCTCGGTCTTCAGGCGCGGGCCGTCCGAGTCGCAGAAACGCTTGAGCGTCTCGCCCTGGATGTACTCCATCACGATGTAGCGCTGGCCTGCCTCCTTGGCCGCGTCGTACAGCGAGGCGATGTAGGGATGGTTCATCTTGCCGGCGGCGCGCGCCTCGGCGAAGAACACGTCGTCGGGTTTTTCGGCTCCCGCGCCGAGCGCGATCTTGATCGCGACGTCGCGCTGCACGAACGGGTCGCGCCCGCGATAGACGACGCCGTACGCGCCGCGGCCGACCTCCTCGATGAGGTCGTACTTGCCGAGCTTGCGCAGCGGTGCCGCCTCGTTCGCCATTGGCCCCCCGGCCGCCTTTGCGGACAGCCAGTGTCCCGCTTGTCATGGGGACCGGCAAGCCCGGCGCCCAAAAAAGAAAGCCCGGCAGGGCCGGGCTTCGGGTTCGCGTCGCTTCGAGCGGGTTACGGTCGCGCTTCGATCGCCTTGCGCAGCTTCTTCATCGCCGCGGACTCGATCTGGCGCACGCGCTCGGCCGAGATGCCGTACTTGTCGGCCAGCTCTTTCAATCCTTCTTTCTCGTCCTTGAGCCAGCGGCGGTAGACGATGTCGCGCGAGCGGGCGTCGAGCCCTTCGAGCGCCTGCTTCATCGTGCCCTCGCGCTGCGCGGTCCACTCTTCGTCCTCGAGCTCGGCCAGCGCATCGCGGCTGTCGGCGACGTAATCCTCGGGAACGTAGTGCTCATCGCCGTCGGCCGGCGTGGCGCTGAACGAGACGTCGGCGCCGGCGAGCCGCCCTTCCATCTGGAGCACGTCCTCGGGGCGGACGTTGAGATCCTTGGCGACGGCCTCGACCTCGGCGCGGTTCATCCAGCCCAGCCGGCCCTTGAGGCGGCGCAGGTTGAAGAACAGCTTGCGTTGCGCCTTGGTGGTGGCGATCTTGACCATGCGCCAGTTGCGCACGACGTACTCGTGAATCTCGGACTTGACCCAGTGCACGGCGAACGTGATCAGCCGCACGCCCACCTCGGGATCGAAACGCTTCACGGCCTTCATCAGGCCGACGTTGCCTTCCTGGATCAGGTCGGCGAACGGCAGGCCGTAGCCGAGATAACCG
>JBOICR010000087.1:0-4476 GCA_050740195.1 Nevskiaceae bacterium
GACTTGAGGTGCTCGACGACTTCCGGGCGCGCGCGCTTGGCGGTGGTCTTGAGTTCGCGTGCGGCCTGCGCGAGGAAGTGCGCCAGCAGCAACGGGATGTCGTCGCGCCGCTCGCGCATGCTCGGCACGCGCACGCGGATCACGTTGAGCCGGTGGAACAGGTCTTCGCGGAAGCGGGGCTGGCGCACGGCCGCTTCGAGGTCCTGGTGCGTGGCGGCGATGACGCGCACATCGACCTTGACCGGCGCGGTGCCGCCGACGCGGTAGAACTCGCCGTCGCTCAGCACGCGCAGCAGGCGCGTCTGCAGGTCGTGCGGCATGTCGCCGATCTCGTCGAGGAACAGCGTGCCGCCGTCGGCCTGCTCGAAGCGGCCCTTGCGCTGGGTCTGCGCGCCGGTGAAGGCGCCGCGCTCATGGCCGAAGAATTCCGACTCCATCAGGTCCTTCGGGATCGCGGCGGTGTTGACCGCGATGAACGGCCGGCCGGCGCGCGGGCTGTTGGTGTGCAGCGCGCGCGCGACCAGCTCCTTGCCGACGCCGGTCTCGCCGGTGATCAGCACGTTGATCGGGGAGGAGGCGAGGCGGCCGATCGCGCGGAACACCTCCTGCATCGCCGGGGCCTCGCCGATCAGCGTGGTCGGGGCCAGCGGCGGCGCGGTGTCCTCGGCGCCGCGGCCCTTCCTCGCGGCACGCCGCACCAGCGCGACCACGGCGTCGACGTCGAACGGCTTGGGCAGGTATTCGAACGCGCCGCCGCGGTACGCCATCACCGCCGCGTCGAGGTCCGAGTGCGCGGTGGTGATGATGATCGGAAGCTGGGGGCGCTCGCCGCGCAGGCGCTCGAGCAGTGCCAGGCCGTCGATGCCCGGCATGCGGATGTCGGAGATCAGCACGTCGGGCGAACCATCTTCTAACGCGTCCAGCAGCTCGGCCGAGCCGGGGAAGCTGCGCACCTTGATGCCTTCGCGCGACAGCGCCTTGTCGAGCACCC
Source organism: Nevskiaceae bacterium (assembly GCA_050740195.1). Lineage (GTDB taxonomy): Bacteria > Pseudomonadota > Gammaproteobacteria > Nevskiales > Nevskiaceae > JACPFV01. Next base: position 992 of record JBOICR010000087.1, read on the forward strand.
AGCGGATCGATTCGTCGTCGTCGACGACCCAGACGGTCAGCGCGCTCACGGCGACTCCAGGGGCAGGGACATCGAGAACACGGTGCAGCCGGGGCGCGAGCGGCACTCGATCGCGCCGCCGTGGCTGTGAGCGAGGTGCTGGGCGATCGGCAGGCCGAGCCCGGTGCCGCCGGGGCGCGTGGTGACCATCGGGTAGAAGATCTTCTCCTGTAGCTCGGGCGGCACGCCGGGGCCGTTGTCCTCGACTTCGACGACGGCGACCAGCCGGTGCAACGTGCCGCCGATCGTGACCTGCCGGCGGGTGCGCGAGCGCAGCACGATCCGGCCGGCGCCGGCGACCGCCTGCAGCGCGTTGCGCGCGACGTTCAGCAACGCCTGGACCAGCTGCTCGCGGTCGCCGGTGAGCTCCGGGATGCTGGGATCGTAGTCGCGCGTGACCGCGACGCCGGCCGGCGCCTCCGCCCCGAGCAGCTTGCGCACGTGCTCGATCACCTCGTGCACGTTGAGCGGCTCGCGCCGCGGCAGCCGCGACGGCCCGAGCAGCCGGTCGACCAGGTTCTGCAGCCGGTCCGCCTCGCGGATGATCACGCGCGTGTACTCGCGATGCTCGGTGTCCGGGAACTCGCGCTCGAGCAGCTGCGCCGCGCCGCGGATGCCGCCGAGGGGATTCTTGATCTCGTGCGCCAGGCCCCGGATCAGCTCGCGGCTGGCGTCGAACTGCGCGGACAGCTGGCCGTCGCGCGAGATGCGCGACTGCAGCGGCGCCAGCTCGACCAGCAGGCCGGCTTTCTTGCCGAGCAGCAGCGGCGTCACCGTGCAGTCGGCCGTGATCGGGTGCTCCGTGCCGCGGCCGAGTTCCAGCTCGCGCTCGATGAAGCCGGTGCCGGCATCGAGCGCCTCGCGCAGCCGCGACTCGTGCGGCGCGAAGTGCGGCAGCGCCAGCGCCAGCGGCTGCGACTGGGCGATGCGGCGGGAAACGCCGAACAGGTTTTCGCAGGCGGCGTTCAGGCCGCTCACCCGCAGGTTTTGGTCCAGGCTGATCACGGCGGTGGTCAGTCCCTCCAGGAGCGCTTCGGGACTGACCCGGTTGCGCGAGGGGAATTTCATGTGGGGTGCACCACAGCAAGCTTCAGGCCAAGACTTCAGCGTTGAAGCCTACCCCAGAATCAGCGCTAACGCACCGTTTTGGTGCAGGACTAGACCGGCGCCAGCAGGTGTCAGCAGCGAGCAACGCACCGGTTTGGTGCGCAATACGAGCTACGGCGCGGGCGGCTTGGGCTTCGGAGGCGGGGTGCCGGGCTTGGGCGGGGTTCCCGGCTGGGCCTGCTTTTCCACAGTCGGCGGCTTGACGTGGAAAGTGACGCCGCCCGAAGCCGCGATTTCCTCGCCCGCCTCGCCGACCAGGGTGACCGAGACCGAGTGCGTGCCGCGGTCCACGCCGGTCAGCGCGAACGAAGTGTCGGTCGTCGGCGGCGAGGCCGGCGTGCCGTCGAGGATGTAGATCAGCTTCTGCCCGGGCCCGATCTGCGGCGTGACCACCACGGCGACCGGCACGACGCGCTCGCCACCGCGAAACGTTTCATCGCTCGACGGCGTGACGATCTCGATACTGACCTCGCCGCCGGCGGCAGCGGCGCCCTTGGCGGCCGGCTTGTCGAACTTGGAGAGACCCGGCTTGGTGCCGCCCTTGTAGGTCTGCAACGGCGGCAGCTTGACCGGGGTGGCGTCCTTGGTGGGCGGCTGGCTGCTGTAGTGGACCACGCCGTCCTTGTCGACCCACTTGTAGACCTGGTCCTTGGCCTTGGGCTTGGGCGGCGCAGCCTCCGGCGGTGGCGCGTCCTGGGCGAGGAGGAGCCCCGGCAGGAGGACCAGCACAAGGGCGAGCGTGCGCATGTACTCATTAAACACCAAAAAAAACGCCCCCGTGTTCAGGGGGCGTTCAGAGTGCCGCTCGCTCGTCAGAGCGAGTAGTACATGTCGAACTCGACCGGATGCGTGGTCATGCGGAAGCGCGTGACCTCGGCCATCTTGAGCTCGATGTAGGCGTCGATCAGGTCGTCGGTGAACACGCCGCCCTGCTTGAGGAAGCCGCGGTTCTTGTCGAGGTGCTCGAGCGCCATGTCGAGGCTGTGGCACACGCGCGGGATCTTCTTGTCCTCTTCCGGCGGCAGGTGGTAGAGGTCCTTGTCCATCGCCTCGCCCGGGTTGATCTTGTTCAGGATGCCGTCCAGGCCCGCCATCATCATCGCGGCGAACGCGAAGTACGGGTTCGACATGCCGTCCGGGAAGCGCACCTCGATGCGGCGCGCCTTGGGGCTGGACACCCAGGGAATGCGCACCGACGCCGAGCGGTTGCGCGCCGAGTAGGCCAGCATCACCGGCGCCTCGAAGCCCGGCACCAGTCGCTTGTAGCTGTTGGTGGTCGAATTGGTGAAGGCGTTGATGGTCTTGGCGTGCTTGAGGATGCCGCCGATGTAGTACAGCGCGAGCTGCGACAGGCCGCCGTACTTGTCGCCCGAGAACAGGTTCTTGCCGCCCTTGCTCAGCGACTGGTGCACGTGCATGCCGGTGCCGTTGTCGCCGACGATCGGCTTGGGCATGAAGGTCACGGTCTTGCCGTACGAGTGCGCGACGTTCTGCAGCACGTACTTGTAGATCAGCATCTCGTCGGCTTTCCTGATCAGCGTGTTGAAACGTGTGCCGATCTCGTTCTGGCCGGCGGCCGCCACTTCGTGGTGATGCACCTCGACCGGGATGCCCATCTCTTCCAGCGTGAGGCACATCGCGTTGCGGATGTCCTGCTGCGAATCGACCGGCGGCACCGGGAAGTAGCCGCCCTTGACCGGCGGGCGGTGGCCCTTGTTGCGGCCGGTCTCGAACTCTTCCTTGCCGGTGGACCAGGCGGCCTCTTCGGACTCGATGGTGACGCTGCTGCCGCTCATGTCGACGTTCCAGCGCACCGAGTCGAAGATGAAGAATTCGAGCTCGGGGCCGAAGTAGGCGGTGTCGGCGATGCCGGTGGACTTCAGGTAGGCCTCGGCGCGGTGGGCCAGCGAGCGCGGGTCGCGGCCATAGCCCTGCATCGTGGCCGGCTCGATGACGTCACAGCGCAGGACCACGGTCGGCTCCTCGAAGAACGGATCGAGGACCGCCGTCGCGGCGTCCGGCATCAGGATCATGTCGGACTCGTTGATGCCCTTCCAGCCGGCGATCGACGAGCCGTCGAACATCTTGCCGTCGGTGAACAGGCTCTCGTCGACGGTATGCGACGGCACGGTCACGTGCTGCTCCTTGCCGCGTGTGTCGCAGAAGCGGAAGTCGACGAACTTCGCGCCCTTGTCCTTGATCAGCTTCAGTACCGCTGCACCGCCACTCTGCCCCGCCATGGGTTTCTCCCGATCGTTGATTGCCGAAAAATGGGTTTTGCCGGATGGCCCGGCGCGGCCCTGTAACAGCAGAAAACATGCCAACGGCGGGAAGCCTTG